>CAILWD010000424.1 GCA_903837815.1 uncultured Chloroflexota bacterium
ATGCCCTAACCGGCGTGGACTACCTCGAACAGAACAAGATGGAAGTGGTCTACCACCTCCACAAAACCACCGGCGGACCGAAGTTGATTCTCCGCACCCAGGCTGACCGCGTCGATCCGATTGAAATTCCATCCGTCACTCCCCTTTGGGCGGGCGCGGAATATCAGGAACGCGAAGTCTTCGACTTGTTCGGCGTCATATTCATTGGGCATCCCGACCTGCGCCGCATCTTGATGTGGGAAGGCTTCGAAGGCTATCCGCTCCGCAAGGATTGGAAGGAAGCCTTCTACGAAGAGGAAATCAAACCCTACAAGAGCCGCTGGCCCGAAGGCAAGCACACCTATGCCGAATTCAAGAATCCCTTCCGCGACAACTTGAAATTCCCGGCAAACTTCAACCCGGACGAATACAAGCCCGAAGGCGAAAAAGACCTTTACAGTTCCCTCGAACGCTTCACCGTCCAACAGGAAGGCGGACTCAAGACCGACCACGCCGTCGTCAACCTCGGACCGCATCATCCCTCGACCCACGGCGTACTGCGCGTGGCAGTCACTCTCGAAGGTGAAACCGTGCTGGGACTCAAACCCGTCATGGGCTACCTGCACCGCAACCATGAAAAAATCGGCGAACGCAGCACATTCCTGCAAATCATGCCGTACACCGATCGCCTCGATTACTTCAACTCGATGAGCAACAACTTCGGTTACGCCATCACGGTCGAAAAGCTGATGAACATCGCCGTTGCCGAACGCGCTGAATACATCCGCGTGATCATGGCGGAACTCAGCCGCATCCAGAACCACCTGGTCTTTATCGGCATGTTGCTGAATGACCTCGGCACAATGTTCACACCCGCCCTTTATGCCTTTGAAGAGCGCGAATTGATCCTCGACATCTTCGAAGCCGTCTCTGGTTCGCGCATGATGTGCAACTACTTCCGCTTCGGCGGTGTGGTGCGCGACGTGACCGAAGACCAGATGCAGAAGATCAAGGATTTGGTATTCGACCGCCTGCCCGCCAAGACCGATGAAATGGAACGCTTCCTGAACCAGAATGAAGTTTTGGTCGGACGTTTGAAGGGCATACCCGTATTGAACGCGGAAGACGCCGTCAACTTCTCTGTGACCGGCCCCGTCCTGCGCGCTGCGGGCGTCCCCTACGACCTGCGCCGCGCGGACCCCTATTCGATCTACGACCGCTTTGATTTCGACGTGGCGCTGCGTCACAACGGCGACATGATGGACAACTACCTGATCCGCTTCGACGAGATCCGTCAGTCCCTGCGAATCCTGGAACAGGCCATCAAGCAAATCCCCGGTGGACCGATCAACTCGCAGAAGCCGAATTACCAGATCAAAGTCCCGGCTGGCGAATCCTACGGACGCATCGAAGCCCCCAAGGGCGAACTCGGCTACTACGTCATTTCGACCGGCAAACAGAATCCCTATCGCTACCACGTCCGCCCGCCGTCATTCGTCAACCTCACGGCTATCGAAAAGATGTGCATCGGCAAGAAGATTCAGGACTTCGTTGCCCTGCTTGCCATGCTCGACATTGTGATGGGCGAACTCGACCGCTAACAGGAGAACCGACTATGTATGGATTAGGCATTCTAAAAGGACTGAGCGTAACCTGGAAGCGTTTCTGGGATACTTACATCGACGATATTTCATGGGCTGTGACCGGCAAAAAACGCTACCGCACCGAGGAAGGCATTAAGCACCGCTCCAGCAAAAACACCAAAGGCATCTTCACGGTACAGTACCCCGAAGAGCAGTTGATCGTGCCCGAGGAATTCCGCTTCGTGCCGTTTTTGGTTTATGAAGAGAAGGACGGCAAAAAGGATCCGCGCTGCACCGCCTGTGGCATTTGCGCAAAGGCTTGTCCGCCTCAATGCATCTGGATAGTCCGCTCCAGTGATCCGGTGACGGGCAAACCCGTCGCCACCCCGGCGGAATTCTACATCGACATGGACGTCTGCATGAACTGCGGATTCTGCGCCGAGTACTGCCCCTTCGACGCGATCAAGATGGACCACGACATCGACATCGCCTCCTTCGGGCGCAACGTGTACAACCTCGAAAAATTATTGAAGCCCGCTTCCTACTACGCGGAAATCCGCCCGCTGAATTACAACGCGGAAGAAGAGGAACGCAGGGCAAAGGAAGCCGCCAAAGCCGCAAAGGCCGCAGCAGCAGCGACCCCGGCGGCGTAAGTAGTCAGGTAAACAGGTAGTCAAATAAAACAGGTACACAGGCGAAATGACTTGTGTACTTGTTTACTTGTATACCTCAACACATAGGAAATCAAATGACAGTTACAAAAGAAGCAGTACTCGCCGCGCTTGGCAAGGTGCAGGAACCTGAACTTCATCAGGACCTCGTCACCCTCAACATGATTCGCAATCTGGAAATCGAGGGCGACAAGGTTTCGTTCACGGTCATGCTCACCACTCCCGCCTGCCCCCTGCGCGGACGAATCGACAAGGAAGTGCGCGAAGCCGTGATGGCGGTTGACGGAGTAAAAACCGTCGAAGTGAAAATGGATTCGGACGTGCCGAACGACGGTCGGATGCGCGGGCTGGTCAATATGCCCATCCGCAACGCCATTGCCATTGGCTCCGGCAAAGGCGGTGTGGGCAAATCCACCGTCTCGGTCAACATCGCGGTGGCGCTTGCCCAAAGCGGAGCGCGTGTCGGATTGATGGATGCAGATATCTACGGTCCCAACACCCCCACCATGCTCGGCGTGGAAAAACTTCCCGCCCCTGACGGTCCCAAACTCATTCCCGCCGAAGCCTACGGCATCAAGATGGTTTCGATGGGACTGCTGGTCAAGCCCGGTCAACCCCTTATCTGGCGCGGCCCGATGCTCAACACCGCCATCCGCCAATTCCTCAGCGACGTGGAATGGGGCGAACTCGACTATCTCATCATCGACCTGCCGCCCGGCACCGGCGACGCTGCGCTGTCGCTTGCGCAGGCCCTGCCCCTGAGTGGATCGGTGATCGTCACCCTGCCTCAGCTGGTCTCGCTCGAAGACGCAAGCCGCGGTTTGAACATGTTCAAGCAGTTGGAAGTCCCGATCCTGGGCGTGGTGGAAAACATGTCCTACCTCGACCTGCCTGACGGCACACGCATGGACATCTTCGGGTCGGGCGGCGGCGAAGCGCTGGCCAAGGAAACCAACACCCCCTTCCTCGGTAAAGTGCCCATGGATCAGAACGTGCGTATCGGCGGCGACAGCGGCAAGCCGGTGGTGGACTCCCATCCAGAATCTGCCGTGGCAAAGGCTTTCACAGAGATCGCCCAAAGCATCGCCGCCCGCGTCAGCGTGGCTGCCATGACCGCCAACAATAGCCTGCCGATCAACATTACCGAATAAAATCAAGATACTTAGTTGACTGACCTGTATATGGCTATAAATTACCCGGCAATCGAAGCCCACCTGAAAAAAATGGAAGCTTACCAAAAGGAAGCGACATTGACCTTTGAACAGACATCCGGCCTGATGGGACATCCCCTGCCACCATCAGCATTCCAGAACTTTGCCTGGTGGGCTGCCCATGACGAAAACAGCAGCCCCACTCATAACGCATGGGGCCGGATTGGGTGGCGCGTGGAGGCCGTGGATTTTGACGGCCAGTGGGTGCGTTTCGCCCGTCTGCCTTAACCACGGTCATCCAAACAAAAGCGGCAAAGGACCCTACGGTATAATTGCGCCCATGACCTCACAAATTATTGGTGTTCGTTTCACAAAAATAGGCAAGATCTATCATTTTGACTCAAAATCCGTTTCGGAATTAAAGCCCGGCGACCATGTCATCGTGGATACCGCGCGCGGAAAACATTTGGGAGAGGTTGTGCAGTTATTGACCGAAACGCCGCCCACCCCGGAAGGCGGCTGGCGGTCTGTGGACAGGCGCGCCACCCCGCGCGATCTGCTCCTGCAACAAACCTGGCAGGCCAAGCAGACCGAAGCCATGATCAATTGCCGCGCGCGCGCTGCAGAGCTGCACCTCAGGGACGTTAAGATTGTCTCCGCCGAATACAACTACGATGGA
>CAILWD010000425.1 GCA_903837815.1 uncultured Chloroflexota bacterium
AGGACAGCATCCGCTCGGTCAATTCAGCGGGCGCAAGGTTGGTCACATCCCGCCCTTCCAAAAAGACCTGTCCGCTGGTGGCTTTGCGAAGCCCGGCAATGGTCTCCGCCAGTTCGCGCTGACCGTTGCCCGAAACGCCGGCAATGCCCAAGACTTCTCCCGAACAGACTTCGAGGTTGATGCCGCGCAAGCCCGGCGTGCCTCGGTCGCTGCCGCAGGAGACATTCTTCACCTGCAAGCGCGGAGAGCCGCATTGCACTTGTCCACGGTCGGGGGTGAATCCCACTTCGCGACCCACCATCCAATTGGCAAGCGCCTGTTTGGTGACTTCAGAGGTGGGGCGCGTTCCAATCATGCGCCCGTCGCGCAACACTGAAATACGGTTGCTGATTTCAACCACCTCATGCAATTTGTGCGAGATGAAGACCAGCCCGTGACCGTCCTTCGTCATCTGCTTCATGATGACGAACAACTCGTCCACTTCCTGCGGAGTCAAAACGGCGGTTGGCTCGTCAAGGATGAGCAAGGCCGCGCCGCGATACAGGGCTTTGATAATCTCGACCCGCTGCTGCTGCCCCACCGATAACTGCCAGACGTAGGCGGAAGGGTCGATTTTCAAGCCGTAGATTTCCGCCAATTCGAGGATGCGCTTCGAGACGCGGTCGAGGTCTGTAATCAAGCCGCGGGAGGAGGGCAGTCCGAGCGCGACATTTTCCGCGACGGTCAAAGTCGGAACGAGCATGAAATGCTGGTGAATCATGCCGATGCCGTGATTGATGGAATCCGTCGGCGAGGAAATCCGCACGGGCTTGCCGTTGATGAGCACTTCGCCTTCGTCGGGGTGGTACAACCCATACAGGATTTTCATCAACGTGCTTTTGCCCGCGCCGTTCTCACCCAGCAGGGCGTGAACTTCGCCGGACTTCACATCGAAATTAACATGGTCGCTGGCAAGCACGCCGGGAAAACGCTTGGTAATTCCGCGCATTTCCAGGCTTTCGATACGGGTTCTTCCAGAGGGGAGTTTGTCGCTTTCGCTCATGGGCGCCATCCTAGCCCCCACCCTTGCCCTCCCCCATCCTTCGACTTTGCTCAGGATGGGGGAGGGTTGGGAGGGGGAAAAATTATTTACAAACTAAGGCAGGGTGATGGTGACGGTTCCGTCCACAATACCCTTGATGGTCTCGTCAGCCAGAGTCTTGGCTTCGGCAGGGAGGGCATAGCCGTCATTGAATTCGATGACCTGTCCACCATTGGCGAGGTTGGCAGAGAAAGCCTGACCGCCGAGGGTGCCTTCTTGAATCAAACCGATCATCTCGGTCAGCATGACTTCCCAGTGGTACACCTGGCTGGCGACCACGATGGAGGGGGCGAGGGAAGCCTGGTTGGACTGGGTGCCGAACCACAGGGCATTGGCTTCTTCGGCTTTGCCGATTGCGCCAACAACCATCTGGGCGGAGCCGGTCAACACGTCGGCGCCGGCGGAGATGTGGGTGGTGGCTGCCTCAGAGGCAAGCGCGACATCCGAGAAGGAACCGATGTAATTGACATTGACCTGAACCTCAGGGTTGGTCGCAGCCACGCCGGCTTTGAAACCGTCAACATACAGTTTGGCATCGCCGGTTTCGATGGGTCCAACCACGCCGATGACCTTGCTCTGGGTGAGGGTCGCAGCGAGCACGCCGTTCACATAGCCGCCTTCCTGCGAAAGGGCTTCGTAGGCGAAGATGTTGGGCTGACCAAAGGTATCAACCGTAGTGCCCCAGGCAAAGCTGGTTTCGGGGAAGTCGGGGGCGATTTCCTGCAGGGAGGAGCCGTACTGCGAGCCGTGCGCAATCACCAGGTCGAAGCCCTGAGTGGCATAGTCGCGGATGGCGGCGGCGGCATCGTCCACTACGAACATGCCTTCCGAGTAAACGAACTCGAAGTTCTCGGCGCCCATTTCTTCCTGAACGCGGACGAGGGCATCGTACATCGACTGACCGAACGCCAGGTCGGTGGTGGCGCTGGGCATCACAACCGCAACGCGGAAGGGAGAT
>CAILWD010000426.1 GCA_903837815.1 uncultured Chloroflexota bacterium
AGGTTTCCAAACTATCCACAATGGTTTCTTGATTTTTCCCTGTTTATTCAAAATATAGACAAATTGAACGAGCTTTTTTATTGCGAAAACTACTCGCTGGATTTCCGAAAAGAAATACCATTCGAAGAGCAAATTGAGACTCATAAATATGTTGCTGAGAATTACAAGCCGAAATTCTTCAAAGATTATGTGCATTAGTTGATTTTGGATTTGTGATAAGGCAAAAAGGAATATCCCATGACAATCCCTGAAATTTTAGACACCCTCGCTTACGGACCCGCACCCGAAGCATCCAAACCCGCGCTGGATTGGATCGCCGCGCACAACGGCAAGTTCCAGCTTTTTATCAACAACGAATGGCGTGACCCGTCCACGAAGGAATGGTATCCATCCATCAACCCTGCCAACATGCAAAAACTGGCGGACGTTGCCAAAGCCAGCGAAGACGACGTGCAGGACGCAGTCAAGGCGGCGCGAAAAGCCTTCCGAAGCTGGAGCCAGCTATCGGGTCATGCAAGGGCGCGTTACCTGTACGCCATCGCCCGTCAGATCCAAAAAAATTCGCGGCTGTTCGCCGTCCTCGAAAGCATGGACAACGGCAAGCCCATCCGCGAAACCCGCGACATCGACATCCCGCTCGTCGCCCGCCACTTTTATTATCACGCGGGCTGGGCGCAGATTATGTCCACCGAACTGCGCGGTTATGAACCCGTCGGCGTGGTCGGACAAATCATCCCGTGGAATTTCCCCATGCTCATGCTCTCGTGGAAGGTCGCGCCTGCGCTGGCGATGGGTAACACGGTCGTCCTCAAACCCGCTGGCTTCACCTCGCTGACCGCCCTGCTGTTTGCCGAAATCTGCGGCTCGATTTTGCCGCCTGGCGTGTTCAACGTGCTGACGGGCGAAGGCAGGAAGATGGGCATGGCGCTGGTCAATGCGGATGTGGATAAGATTGCCTTCACGGGTTCGACGGACGTGGGGCGGACTCTGCGCAAGGCGACGGCTGGCACGCCGAAAAAGATTTCCCTTGAGTTGGGTGGAAAGTCCCCGTTTATTGTCTTCGACGACGCCGATTTGGATTCCGCTGTCGAAGGCGTGGTGGACGCGATTTGGTTCAATCAGGGTCAGGTCTGCTGTGCAGGGTCGCGCCTGCTGGTGCAGGAAGGCGTCGCCGAAAAGATGTATGCCAAGTTGAAGGCACGCATGGAAAAACTGCGCGTGGGCGACCCATTGGATAAAACCACCGACGTGGGCGCGATTGTCTCGCCATCACAAAAAGAGACGATTGATTCCTATGTCCAAAAAGGTAAAGCCGAAGGCGCGGACATTTTCCAACCGTCCACGCCCTGCCCCACCGACGGCTATTACTACCCGCCAACCTTGTGCATGAACGTCGCGCCCGCCGCCACCATCGCGCAGGAAGAAATCTTCGGACCCGTCCTTGCCGCGATGACTTTCCGCACGCCCGAAGAAGCCGTGAAGTTAGCCAACAACACCCGCTACGGACTCGCCGCTTCGATTTGGAGCGAGGATATAAATCTGGCTTTGGACATCGCCACCCAAGTCAAGGCTGGCTCGGTGTGGATTAACTCCACGAATCTATTCGATGCCGCTTCGGGATTTGGCGGTTATCGTGAATCAGGATTTGGAAGGGAAGGTGGGAAAGAGGGATTGTGGGAATACGTGAAAAAGACAAAGACGGTGGACGGTGGACGACAGACCGTAAAACCGAAAGCTCAAAAAGAAAAATCCAAAGGACGCAAATCATCGTCCACGGTCAACGGTCTATCGTCCATTCCTTCGATTGACCGTACCGCCAAACTCTTCATCAACGGCAAGCAAGCCCGCCCCGACAGTGGATACTCGATTGAAGTATTTGACGCGGATGGAAATTTGATTGGCGAAGTGGGACAGGGCACGCGCAAAGACATTCGCAATGCGGTGGAAGCGGCGCGTGGAGTTGCGGACAAATGGGCGAAGACCACAGGTCACAGCCGCGCACAGATTTTGTATTATCTCGGCGAAAACCTCTCCGCCCGCAGTGATGACTTTGCAAAACGAATTTCTCAGCAAACTAGCGTTAACATGGACTCTGCCAATCAAGAAGTGGAAGCGAGTATCTCCGC
>CAILWD010000427.1 GCA_903837815.1 uncultured Chloroflexota bacterium
CGAAACGCGCCGTCGAACAAAAACGCGGACTGGAACTCGTCCTGCTTTTCAGTCACCTGCATCATGACCACACGCAGGGTTTCCCGTTCTTCACGCCCGCCTACTTCCCGAACACGCGCCTGCATGTTTTTGGACCGGGCGGCACGCCTGAAACCTTGAAACAGGTTCTGGAACGCAACCAGTCTGCCGAGACCTTCCCGCTCAGTCTGCGCGATATGCCCGCCGCCAAGACCTTTGAGTCGGTGCGCGAGTCGCAGGTCATCATCTGGGATGAGGAAAAGGTTTGGGGCGGCGAATCAGCTTCGAGCGCAAGCCCCGACGCGGTGGTCATCCGCATCCACAGATCGCACGCGCATCCGGGCGGAGTCTACGTCTACCGCATCACATGGCGCGGAAGGTCAGTCGTGTACGCCACTGACACCGAGGGCTACATCGGCATGGATCGCAAACTGGCTGCCTTCGCGCGTGACGCCGACCTGTTGATTCACGACGCACAATACAACGAGGACCATTATCGCGGAGGACTGGCGGGATTCCCGTCCACACAGGGGTATGGTCACTCGACTGCCGCAATGGCTGCGGAAATTGCCGCCGCCGCCGAAACGGGAGAGTTGATCCTGTTTCATCACGACCCCGCCTACACGGACGATATGGTCGCCGCGCAGGAAGCCGCCGCGCAAAAGTTGTTCCCTGATTCGCGCGCGGCGTATGAAGGGATGGAAATCACATTAAGACCAGACTTCCGAAGTCAGTTGGGAGACTCTCCCATTGCAAAACCGAAACCAGACTTCGGAAGTCTTCGGGATGGAAGTAAAATATGATTCGCATGACCGAACTCAGACGAGACGATACCCGTCACCTGCTCTCGGACATCCACCTGTTCGAGGGTCTGACCACCCCCCAACTGGACTGGATTTCGAAGCACGCCCATCGCCGCATCTTCAACGCGGGGATGAATGTGATGACAGTGGAACAGCCCGGTGAAGCGGTGTATGTCATCCTGCATGGGACGGTGAAGATCCACATCGAACAGGGCGAACGCGACGTGATTCTCTCGGTGTTGGGCAGCGGCGACCTGCTGGGCGAGATGAGCCTCATCGACAGTGTGGGACGCTCGGCGAGCGCCATCACCCTCGAGAACTCGCTCATGCTGTGGATGGACAAGACCACCTTCAACTACATCCTCGATAACTTCCCGCCTGTGGCTCGCAATCTTGTGAAGATTCTCTCCGCCCGCGTGCGCCTCTCCGACCAGGTGATTCAGTCCCTTGCCACGCTGGATGTGAACGGGAGGGTGGCGCGCCAGATTCTTGCATTCGCCGAACGCTATGGTCACGAAATACCCGGTGGTACGCAAGTGCCGATTGTGCTGACACAAAGCGATCTCGCCGATTTGGTAGGCGCCTCGCGCAAGCGTGTGAACCAGGCGATGGTCTTTTTCAAGGAGCAGGGCTTGGTCAGCACCGACGCGAACGGGCGCTTCGTTATTCACAATCAGGATGGGCTGGCAAGGTATTGCGATTGAGGTTTGAGAACAAAACATAACTCACCCCGAAGTTAAGATTTCGTGGGTGAGTTCGTTTTTAAGGACAATGGGACGCAGATAAACGCTGAGAACGCGGATTTTTTAACCCTTTTTCCGCGTCCATCTGCTCTCGTCAGCGTCCCAGATTAAATTCGGGGGTCATCATGTTTATTTTGCAAACTGGATGTCAAATCCGGGGTATGGCGGAAAGCGACTGCTCCCGGTATTCTCTCGGCGTGACCCCGGCCCATTTTTTGAACGCCTTGCGGAAGACGCTTGGCTCGGAAAACCCCAGCAGGTAGGTGATCTGTTCCACTGTGTAATTTTCGTGCAGGTATTTCTTCGCCAGCTTCTCGCGAATGTCGCGCAGCAAGTCGCTGAAAACAACTCCCTCACTTTCGAGTCGGTTTTGCAGGGTGCGCACGCTGACCGCCATTTCCTTTGCCACCTTTTGAATCGACAGGCCGTCATCGTCCAGCCGCGAGAGGATGATTTTGGTCACGGTGCGGGTGTGTTCATCGTCCCGTTCCATTTGCGCCAGAAAATCCTGTGCGTATTTCTCGAAGCGCTCCAGCAGAGACGGGTTCGCCATGCGGACTGGCAGGTTGCCGATGCTCCAATCCAGCGTCATCGAATTTTCCTTTTGACCGAACTTGACCGGGCAGCAGAAGATGCGCTCATACTCGGCGGTTGATTCCGGCTTCGGGTAAATGAGCGTCACTTCGAGCGGGTTGATTTGGATGCCGCTCAACAGCCGCATCATGCGCACACTGCTCGACAGCGTGGACTCGTAGCAATGCCGCGACATCTGCGGCGCATGGGGCGGCGTAAAAAGCGCCATCTGCACTTTCTTGAATTTAACCCTGGCTTTGCCTTCGATCATGTTGCCGATGATACGCGAGTACTTCCCCGACTTTTCGAAAGCCTCTCCCAGCGTTTTGCAGTTCATCATCACATAGCCGAGGATCGACCAGCTTCCAGCTTCGGCAAACTCCCCCATGTGCAGACCAAAATACGGGTCGTTGACATATTCCGCTGCGCTGTCTTGAATCCGCAGGTAGGTGTCCACCGAAATATATTCGTCGGGAGATTTGACCGTCGCCGGGTCAACGCCCAAAGAACGGAGGAAGGCGTCCACATCCACGTTGAGCGAGTCCAGGTAAAGGGACATTTGCAAGAGAAGCGCCGTCGAGACGGTGATGGGTTCGGAAGAGAATTTCATGCGGCAATCCTAATTCATTTATGGAAACTGTCAACAACGAGTTTGCGTAAAGCGTCACATTTTTTGCAGGAAAGGTCATAGGCGATTGCGCCGGACAGGCGTATGATTAGGCTTGGAAAATGCGTGTGTGAAAGGAAATAAAAATGGTCGAATCATCTCGAAAATCAAATTGGAAAAAACTGTATTCCATCGGCGGGATCGCCGCCCTGATTCAACTGGCGTCCATCCTGACCTACACCGTCGTCGTCGCTGTGCTGGGCGCTCCGCCCGCCAGTGTGGAGGAATATTTTGCCGCATTCCAAAACGCTCCAGTGGCGACCTTGTTTCGCGGCGACTTCCTGCTGATCTTCCTCGTCGGCGGGTATTTTGGGACTTTCCCTGCGTTGTTTTTGTCCCTGCGGAAGGTCAGCCTTCTGGCGGCGATGTTCGCCACCCTGTTTACCTTCGTCGCCGTGACCGTTTGCTTTGCGACCGAATCCACCTTTGCCTTGCGTCACCTTGCGGGACAATATGCCGTTGCCGCAGAAGTTCAACGCGTCCAACTTTTAGCGGCAGGCGAGGCGGTCATCGCCTCGGACATGTGGAACAGTTCGGGGGCGTACGTGTCGGGCATCCTGATGCAGGGCGGCGGGATCATCATTTCATTGGTCATGCTGAAAAGCAGGGATTTCAGCAAGGTGACCGCCATCGCCGGTTTGTTGGGCAATGCCCTCGATTTGACCCAGCACCTGCTTCATCCGTTTGCGCCGTCCATCTCGGCTCCCATCCAAATGCTGATGGGACCGTTCTACCTCGTCTGGTTCCCCATGCTGGCGCGGGACTTCTTCCACCTGGCAAAGAAAGGTTAATTCAATGTCGAACAAAATTCTCGTCACTTATGCCACCTGCACCGGCTCCGCCGTCGGCGTGGCGGAGGCGGTTGGCAAGACCCTCTCCGAAAGCGGCTTGACCGTGGACGTGCTGCCGATGAAGGAAGTCAAAGACCTGACTCAGTATCAAGCGGTGGTTGCGGGCAGCGCCATTCAAAACAAACAATGGCTGCCCGAAGCCGTGGACTTCGTCCGCGCAAACCGCGCCGAATTATCGCGCAAGCCCTTCGCCGCCTTTCTGGTCTGCATGACGCTTGCGATGAAGAATGGCGAAAATTACCGTCCATTTGTGGTTGAGTTTCTTGCTCCCGTGCGGGCGCTGGTCAGACCCGTCAGCGAGGGGCTGTTCGCCGGCAGGCTGGACATTTCCAAAGTCCCCCACTGGCAAGCCCGCTTGATGTTCCGCTTGAGCGTGTTGTTCGGAGTCTGGAGCGAAGGCGACCACCGCGACTGGAAGGCAATCCGCAGTTGGGCGGAAAATCTCGCCCCGCGTTTGGCGGAGTCGAAACGCTTCGCGTCCTGACTTTCGACCAACGACAGGAGTCGTTGGACTCCTGAATAGGAGAATCTTATGGCTGCAATGACTCATCTGGCTGTGGGGCTGGCGGCAAAGCGCGTCGCCCCGAAAACGCCCGTCATCCTTTTGATTTTGGCGGCGTATGTGATCGACATGATTTGGGCGGTTTTCTATTATGCGGGGATCGAAGCGCTGGCGGACGGAACAACGACCAATCCCTGGTCGCATGGGCTGTTCATGTCCTTGGTCTGGTCTGCGCTGATCGGGGGGATCGTTTTTGGGGTCAGCCGCAACCGCCGCGCAGGCTGGATCGCCGCCCTGCTGGTTTTCAGCCACTGGGTCGTTGACTTCATCTCCCACCCCATGCTGTTTGCCTTCCCGAACGACACCGGGTTGTCCCTGCTCTTCGACGGTTCACCCACCCTCGGGTTGGGACTGTGGCGCACGGAACTCGGCACAAACATCGGCGAGTATGGAATGCTCGCGGTGGGCGTCGTGATCTACATCCTGACCCTCGTCAAATTGAGGCGCGAGAAAAAAAACGCAAGGGTAGCCTCTTCATCCTCGTCGCCCTCCTGTTCGCTTGCCGGGCTGGCAGGCGTTGTGACAATTCTGGTCATGAATCAATTTACCAGGGTGTTCGCTTGTCATTCTGAGCGGAGCGACACTTGCACCACACGCAAGTGCAGGTGAGAATCTCTGGTTTCAGGGGTAGAGACCCTTCGCCAACGAAAGCCGTATAAAGGCCGCAGGCCTCTTGCTTTTCCATGCCGATTTGCTTATGATGTGGTTTGGGAGTCAAGGCTTTTCCCTTTTTTCTCCAATACGGCGAGACCCGGCCTTCCTCCTTATTTTCTAAACTTCGTAATTCACCAAGGCCCGGCTGTGACTGCAACATCGTAAATCCCGAAGGATGAATTCGCTGAATATTGTCATCGTCAGGCGCTTCCCCCAGGGAATTATACAATTCACCCTCGCGAATATTATCCTTGAGGGAAGTTGTTTTTTTACCCCCACAGATTTACAAAGCCTTTGGGGAATTTTAAAAAAGGAACCGCCATGACCTCCCGTTACAACATTCTATTCCAACCGATCCAGATCGGACCCGTGACCGCGCCCAACCGTTTCTATCAAGTGCCGCACTGCAACGGCTTCGGGTGGAGAATGCCCCAGGGTCACGCCGCCATGCGCGGGATGAAAGCCGAAGGCGGCTGGGGCGTGGTACACACCGAAGAGGTGGAAATCCATCACACCAGCGACCTTTCCCCATATTTCGAGGGACGACTCTGGAACGATGACGACATCCCCGCCCTGCAAGTGATGACCGAAGCCGTCCACAAGCATGGGGCGCTGGCAGGGATTGAACTCGCGTACAACGGACACGACGCCGCCAACCTGTACTCTCGCGCCGCGCCGTTTGATTTGCGCTCGCGCGGAATCGTCGGCGGTAGCGGATACGAACCCGGTCAATCCCGCACCGCCAGCAGGGACGACATCAAACAAATCCGCAAGTGGCATCGCAATGCCGCCATCCGCGCCAAGCGGGCAGGCTTCGACATCATCACCTGCTACGCGGGACACAACCTCTCGCTTGCTTTTCATTTCCTCTCGAAAGAAAATGACCGTGCCGACGAGTACGGCGGCTCGCTCGAAAACCGTGTGCGCTTTTTGCGTGAAATCATCGAAGACACCAAAGAAGCCGTCGGCGATACCTGCGGAGTCGCGCTGCGCTTTGCGGTGGACGAACTTATCGGCAGCGCGGGCATGGAATCCACTGGCGAGGCGCGGGACATCGTTGGAACGCTCGCCGAACTGCCCGACCTGTGGGACGTGAATGTCAGCAACTGGTCGAACGACTCGACCACCTCGCGTTTTGAAAAAGAAGGCAATCAGGAAAAATATATTTCCTTCGTCAAAAAACTCACCACCAAACCCGTCGTCGGCGTGGGACGCTACACCTCGCCCGATTCGATGGTCTCCGCCATCCAGCGCGGAATCATGGACATGATTGGCTCGGCGCGCCCCAGCATCGCCGACCCGTTCCTGCCGAACAAAATCAAAGAGGATCGCATCGAAGACATTCGCGAGTGCATCGGCTGCAACATCTGCGTCACCGGCGACACGCGCTACGTCCCGATCCGCTGCACGCAGAATCCAACCATGGGCGAGGAATGGCGGCGCGGCTGGCATCCTGAAATCATCGCGCCGAAAAAATCCGAAGATGAAATCCTCATCGTCGGTGCGGGTCCCGCAGGCTTGGAAGCGGCGCGGGCGCTCGGTCAGCGTGGCTACCATGTCATCCTCACCGAAGCCAAACGCGAAGCGGGCGGACGCGTGGCGCTCGAATCCGCCCTGCCCAACCTCATCGAATGGCGGCGGGTGATGGACTGGCGTCTGACGCAAATCAACAAAATCGAAAACGTCTATTTCTACCCCTCCAGCCCGATGACTGCCAAAGACATCCTCGAAGCGGGCGCGCCGCACGTCCTGCTTGCCACGGGCGCAACCTGGCGACGCGACGGCGTGGGACGCTACCTATCCCAACCCATCCCCGGCGTTGCCAAAATTTTCACCCCCGACGATTTGATGAACGGAAAATTGCCCACTGGTAAAGTCCTCATCTACGACGACGACCACTACTATATGGGCAGCGTGCTCGCCGAACTACTTGTCGAGAATGGATGCGAAGTGACCTTGGTCACGCCCGCGCCTTCCATCTCGTATTGGACTCAATTTACGCTGGAACAGAATCGCATCCACAAGCGACTCCAATCCTTGAACGTGACCCTGCTCCCAAGCCATTTCGTCGCTTCGCTCCACACGACGACTGCCACTGTTACGAACGTCCAAACAGCCACCGAAAGTGTTTTGCCTTGCGACGCCGTCGTCCTCATCACCGACAGACTCCCCAACGACGCACTCTACCACGAGTTGAAGCCCGCGCTGGACGAAGGCAAGCTCAAGTCTCTGCGACTCATCGGCGACGCCGAAGCGCCCAACATCATCGCCCAAGCCATCTTCAGCGGTCACCTCGCCGCCCAGGAATTCGACGAAGTTATCGACCCCGACGCGACGCCGTTCAAGGTCGAGCGGGTTATTCTGTAAAACGAGCTGACAGTCACCTTGAAGGTGACTGTCAGCTTAAACTCAAGGCTGGCATAAATGATATTTCTCCCCATTCCCTATTTCCTATTCCCTATCCTCGGCTACCTCTTCGGCTCGCTGACCTTCTCCATCTGGATCACCCGCTTCGTCAAAGGCGTGGACGTGCGCGACGCAGGCTCAGGTCACGCCACCACCACCAACACCATCCGTCAGGCAGGGTTCGGCTGGGGTGCGCTGGTTTTGATTCTGGATATTGCAAAGGGATTTATTCCAACCTGGCTCGCAGTCAGTCAAAATGCCCCAACCTACATCATCGCGTTGACTGCCGCCTTTGCGGTAGTTGGTCACTGCTGGCCGGTCTTTGCTCAATTGCGTGGCGGCATGGGACTGGCAACCGCAGGCGGCGCATTCCTTGCGATCAACCCGCTGGCTTTCGTCATCAGCCTCGGCTTGCTCGTCCTACTTGTGTTGACCGTCCGCCACTCGGCGCGGGCAAGCGTCTTCACGGGGATTCTCATTGCGCCCGTCTTTTGGCTCTTCCACCTCCGCGATGC
>CAILWD010000428.1 GCA_903837815.1 uncultured Chloroflexota bacterium
AGTTCATGACTTCATCAATGGATTGAGCCTCATCGCCAACGAACCACTGGATCGCCTTGACAACTAAACCACCGCCCACGTTGGCCGGTTTTGAACTCGCCTCATGAAGGTGTTCTTGAATAGATACCGAGAAAACAGCTTCTGACATGATTGCTAGACCTCGCACTGGTAGTGGATAACCACAATTGAAACTGCCAAAACATCCTGCTTGCAGCATAACGAAGTTATTGTTGCAATGCAATATGACGAAAGGCATACAAGGTAGCAAATCCTAAAAATATAAAAATATTTAATTGAAAAATAATGATATATATCAATTTATGAGTATTTTCTATCAACCATATCAAATGCTGCGTAGCAACATCTAGGCTTGAAGGGGTCATTTTTAGAACTTATGTCGCAGATCCAGCAGTCAGCAAGGCTGCGCAAGTTGGGCATAACTTCATGAGTGACAGGAAAATCGTCCAGGGCTTGCCGGGGCTGGGATCTTTGCCCCTGCTCAGACCCTCTTCACGAACTCCGACTTGAGCCCCATCGCGCCGATCCCTTCGATCTTGCAGTCGATGTCGTGATCGCCGTCCACAAGACGGATATTCTTCACTTTGGTGCCGACCTTGACGACTGACGAAGACCCTTTGACTTTCAGGTCCTTGATCACGGTCACGGTGTCTCCATCTTTCAACTCGTTCCCGACCGCATCCCGGACGACCGGCCGAACTTCAGTGGCTTCCGTAACAGCATCCTTGCCCCATTCATGGGCACATTCGGGGCAAACGTACATGCCACCGTCTTCATAGGTGTATTCGGAATGGCACTGCGGGCACTTGGGTAAAGTCACGAGATCGGTTCCCTGAAAGCAAAACGGCCAACCCGAAGGTCAGCCGTCCTGTAATACTGGTGGCCAGGGGCGGAATCGAACCGTCGACACGCGGATTTTCAGCGGGAAAAACCTCGTTTTTTGCCGCGAACCAAAACGCAACTCCTAACCTAATCAAGCACTTGACCGCACACGAGCGCAATCAAGCGCAACCAAATTCAGCCGCTTTTGACAGAAATTTGTCAGAAGAACAGCGCGGGACCCAGTATAACGGTTAAGGCGTCAAAGGGAAATTTTTCGTTTCGCAGGTCGCTTTTATGGGGGTTTCCCTCGCGTGCGCGCTATACATAGCGTCACCATTTGAGGATCTCCCCATGTCGCTCGAACCCCTGCCACAACTGCTTACCAAATCCGACCTCACCACTCGGCTTAACATCTCCCTACGTACCATCGAGAACATGGTGAAGGCCGGAGACTTTCCACCTCCCGTACGTATTGGCAAGTATGTCTATTGGAGCGAAGTCGCTGTCACGCGCTGGCGGCAAAAACTCTTTACTGACCAAGAAAACTGGCGGCAATAATCTCACGACCTTTATTTGGCCAAGTTGCCGTACAGCCCTGGCAAGGTGAGCGGCGGGCGGTTCCCGCTCACCGTACCTTAAGGCCAAAGCTGGACCGAAGGTCGGCTTTCCTAGCTGGCGAACGCGAGCACCCGACCCTAAAAAGACGGTCAGGTTAATTCAAGCAAAGTCAGCTGTGCAGCGGGAGCGGACATTGTCGGCATGGAACTCCACTTCTGCACCCGGTCAGTTGCCTATTGCGAGATCAATAGCTAAGCGACAAAATGCACAGATCCATATACGAAACCTGACACAGGAACAAGGCAGTAG
>CAILWD010000429.1 GCA_903837815.1 uncultured Chloroflexota bacterium
GAGGTCGGGCGGATCGCTTCGTGTGCCTCCTGCGCCCCCTTGGATCTGGTCTTGTAGAAGTTGGGCTTCGCCGGAACATACTCCGGTCCGTATCGCTGCGCGATCACGGCGGCCGCTGCCTGCTGCGCCACTGACGCGACGTTGGTCGAGTCGGTACGCATGTAGGTGATGAGACCCGTTGTGCCGCCTTCACCCACATCCTGACCTTCGTACAAGCCCTGCGCCAATGCCATCGTCCGCTTGGCGGTGAAGCCGAGTTTGCGCGAGGCTTCCTGCTGAAGCGTGGATGTGGTGAACGGACCCGACGGCTTACGGCGGCGTTCTCCACGCTTAACCTTGGTCACGCTGTAGGCGGCGGTTTCCATGTCCATGAGAATGGGCTTGACCGTCTCCTCGTTCGGGAGTTCAGGTTCCTTGTCGTCGATCCGCGCCAGTTTGGCAAGGAAGGAGGATTTCAGGCTGCCGTGTTTGAGTTCGGCGTGAATCGACCAATATTCGACGGGCTTGAAATCTTCGATTTCACGTTCGCGCTCGACGATGAGCCGCAGCGCCACAGACTGCACGCGCCCGGCGGAGAGTCGTCCGCGCACCTTTTCCCACAGAATGGGGCTGATGCTGTAGCCGACAAGACGATCCAGCACGCGGCGTGCCTGCTGGGCGTTGACCAGGTCCATATTGATGTCGCGCGGGTGGGCAAAGGCTTCGGCGACGGCGGGTGCGGTGATTTCGTGGAAGACCACGCGTTTGGCGCGTTCCATGTCGATCTGCGCCGACTCTGCCAGATGCCAGGAGATGGACTCGCCCTCGCGGTCAGGGTCGGTGGCGAGGTAGATTTCTTCTGCCTTCTCCGCCAGTTTCTTGATTTCCTTTACAACTTCCTTCTTCTCGTTCGGCACGCGATACTTCGGCTCGAAGTTGTTTTCCACATCCACCGATAACTGAGACTTGAGCAGGTCGCGCACATGTCCCACCGAGGCGCGGACGGTGTAGCCTTTTCCGAGAAAACGCCCAACGGTCTTCGCCTTGGCAGGCGATTCGACAATCACCAGTTTGCCTTCGCGCTTGACCACCTTCGCCGGTTTGGGCGGTGCGACCAGGTCTGCGTGGGCGTCGGTGCGTCCCATGCGAAAGAGTTTCGTGCCACAAACGGGGCAAGCCGCTGTCGTCACCGGGGAGCCCTTGGCGTTGAATCCCGCCACAGGGTCTTTCATTTCCCGCTTTTCCTTACACTTCATGCAATACGCTTCCATCAATCCTCCACGCAAAATGCGTTGTTGTGCTCTCATTAATAACGGCGTCCCCATCACGCCGGACACGCATTCTACGCAATATTTCAAAATTTTACAAATGCAATTTTGGACACAGCCCAACAGTATACCCCTCTTGGCGGCTAAAAATGCGGAGCGCGAACCTCTGTCCGCGCTCCAACCTGCTACAAATACTTTTCTTGATGGTGTTTTTTCAAATGCTCGACCACATCCTTCACCTTTTGCGACTGGTCGGTCTTGCAGACCAGCAACACGTCGCCGCCGTCCACGATGACCATATCGTCCACACCGATGGTAACGATCAGGCGGTCATTGTTACCGCCGTGGACCAGCGTGTTGTGCGTTTCGAGCGCAAGGTGCAGCTTGCTGTTCGTGGCAATGTTGCCGTTCATGTCGGGGAGCAAAACCTCGAAGAGCGAAGACCACATGCCCACGTCGCTCCAACCCAAACCACCGGCGGGGAGAATGGCCACGCGTTCCGCATTTTCCATGATGCCGTAGTCCACCGTTTCGACTTTGAGTCCAGACCAGTTTTCGCCCAACACAGACGACTGCACGTCGGTCCCCCAGGCGGATGAAATCTTCTTCAAGGCATTTCCCAAATCGGGCATTTGCCGGTCGATTTCCTTCAGGATGGCGTCGGCGCGCCAGATGAACATGCCGCTGTTCCACGAGTGATCTCCCGTCCGCAATAAACTCCGCGCGGTTTCATCGTTGGGCTTCTCTTTGAAACTCTTCACCTTGTAGGTTGGATACTTGTAATTGCCGCCCAGCGTTTCGCCCTGCTGGATATAACCGTAGGCGGTCGAAGGATGAGTGGGCGTAATGCCCAAAGTGACAAGGTAGCCATTCGCAGCCACTTCAAAGGCGGCGTTGAGCAGGTAATGAAACAAGTCACGGTTGCGGATAAAGTGGTCGGAGGGCAAAATCGCCATCGCAGCTTCGGGGTCGCGTTTCTGCAAGACGGCGGCAGCCAGCCCCACCACCGAGGCGGTTCCGCGCGGCGCGGTTTCAATCAAATAATTTTCTTCAGGAATTTCGGGAGTCTGCAAACGCATCTCACGCGCCTGTTCCTCAACCGTAACAATCAAAATCCGCTCAGGCGGAAACAGGTTTGCCAGACGCTGCACCGTGCTCTGGAAAAGGGTTTCCTCCCCAAGCAGGGGAAGCAATTGCTTCGGTCTTTCCTTGCGCGAGATGGGCCAGAGACGTGTTCCCCCCCCGCCCGCCATGATGACTGCATAAGTGTGTTCGGTCATTTTATGCTCCTTTGTGGCGAGATAGACAAGTACCCACGTAACCTGTTTACCTGTCTACCTGTCTACCTGTTTACTTATCTACCCGATACTCTCCAGCCGATTCTCCTACCGCGACATAATTCATGCCACCCACCTGACGAACCATGCCCTTCAACTCCATCAACGCCAGTGTAGCAGAAACCCGCTCGATGGGCAAATCAACTTGATTGCGGATTTCGTCCACATGCAGAGGCTCAGAACCAATCACATCCAGCAAACGCGCCTCGGTCTCGTCGGTCGGCAAGACCTTCCGCGCCGATTTATATTCGCCGATGCGCGTAAAATCCAAAGCCTGCATGATGTCGTCCATCTTCAACAAAGGCTGGGCGCCATTTTGAATCAACCTATTTGCACCTTTGCTTTGCGGCGCAAAAATACCGCCCGGCACAGCAAAGATTTCCCGCCCCTGCTCGGCGGCGAACTCGGCGGTAATCAATGCGCCGCTGGTCTCGCCCGCTTCGATGACGACCACCGCCAGCGACAAGCCCGAAATGATTCGGTTGCGCGGCGGAAAATTGGAAGCATCGGGCGGCGTGCCCGGCGCGTAATCGCTGATGACCGCCCCGCGCTCCATCATCTGTTCAGCAAGTTTGGCGTGCTCAGGCGGATAAATCACATCCACCCCCGACCCCAAAACGCCAATCGTCCGTCCGCCCACCTTCAACGCAGATTGATGCGCCACCGCATCCACCCCCCGCGCCAGCCCGCTCACCACCGTAATTCCATTCGACGCCAGAAACGAGGCAAGTTCCTCGGTCACCTGCCTGCCATACGGCGTGATACGGCGCGTGCCGACAATCGCCACCGCGAACAGGTCATCGGTCAGGTATTCACCGCGCACGTACAACACGGGCGGCGGCTGGTCGATTTCCTTTAATCTCACTGGATATTCACTGTCCTGCCAGGTGAGGATTTTAATCCCCTGCGACTGAATCTTGTCCCAAACCTGATCCAGATCCACTTTCTGTCTCGCCACAAGGACTCTTTCCACCACCTTCGCCCCCAAGCCTGATTCAGCCAAACTGAGCGGGTCCGCCCTCCAAGCCGATTCCAAATCGCCGAAGCGCGCCACCAATCCCTGCATTCGCACCGCGCCGATGCCTTTGATGAGATTGAAACCGACCCAGTATTTTTTGTCATCCATGAAATATTTTTACCCTAGGCGCGACAGGTTTTCCGAAACCTGTCGCGCCTGTTTTTTACAACCCTTCGAGCAGGTGAACCGTCAGAATGCGGCGCTCCATGTCGCGGTTGAGGATGACGGAGGGAATCACGGGCAGGAGAATTTCCTTCCCCGCCTCGTTCCGCACCACGTACACGTCGTTTGCGCCTGTCTCCAAAATCTCAGCCAGTTTGCCAAGCAGATTACCGTTATCTTCCACCACATCCAGCCCAATCAATTCGTATCGATAATATTGACCTTCGGGAAGCGGCGGCACTTCCGAAGACTTGACATAGACCCACTGGTTGCGGAATCTGCCCGCGTCTTCGGGCGTATCGACGCCGCGAAAACTAACCAGCAGGGAATCCCCATGCGGGCGGACGGTATCGAACGTCAGCGGCTGATGCTTTTCACCGACCAGCGCCTTGCGCCCGGATTTGATGCGCTCGGGAAAGTCGGTATGCACGTCCATAATCATCTCGCCCTGCACCCCATGCGGGCGGCGGATAAATCCAATCACTAAATGGACAGGCTCGCCGCTGGGCGAGCCTGGGGTTTGCTTTTGTTCTGTCATCAGGGTTCCATCACGTCGAGTGTGGCTTGCTTTCCCTCGCGCTCCGCCGCTACTTTGAGCAGGATGCGGATGGAGTTTGCCACCTTGCCGCTTTTGCCAATCACCCGTCCCATATCATCCTTGTTGACGCTGAGTTCGATGCGGGTTCGGTTTCCGCCACCGCTCTGCTTCACCGTCACCTCTTCGGAGTGATCCACCAGCGACTTGGCAATGAATTCAATCAGGTCTTTCATAATGACTTCTTTCAATAGACCCTAAAGGTTTTGCGAACCTTTAGGGTCTCGTTGATTAATCCCTGCGGGTCTTGAGCGGGGCGCCGCGCGCGGCTTCTGCCTGGGTGGCTTCAGCGACGAGGGTTTCGAGGGCTTCGCCCTTCTTGAGGCGTTCGAAACGCGCCTGGGTGCCGGAGGTCTTGAAAATCTGCGCCACAGACTCGGTGGGCAATGCGCCGTTCTTCATCCAATGAAAAACGCGGTCTTCCTTGATATGAATGGTGGCGGGATTGGTGCGCGGATTGTACACGCCCAAAATTTCCAAAAAGCGACCATCGCGGGGGGCTTCCTTATCCGCAGCGATGATGCGGTACGTGGGTTGGCCCTTGAGACCAATACGACGTAAACGAATACGAACCATGTTAACTTACTCCTTGAAATATGTATTGCGTCCCAGACAGGCAAGAGAGGGGTTGCGTGAAAGGACACGCGCCTTGCGGGCTGGAATCGCGGGCTGTATTTTACCAGAGAATTACCCAAACATTTTCGGCAATCCCCGTGAGCCTGACTTTTGGAACATCTTCATCATCTTCTGTGCCTCGCGGAACTGCTTGATGAGACGGTTCACGTCCTGCACTTCCATGCCACAGCCGGCAGCAATACGCCGGCGGCGTGAAGCGTTGAGGATGTCGGGATCGCGGCGTTCCTTCAAGGTCATCGAGTGGATGATGGCTTCGGTCTGCTTGAAGTTTTGCTCGATATCCTTCGGGTCAATCTGACGCGCCGCCTGTCCCATTTGACCGGGGAGCATTTCCATGATTTGCGAGAGCGGCCCCATCTTTTTCATCTGCTTCATCTGCTCCAGCCAATCCTCCAGCGAGAATTGACCCTTCA
>CAILWD010000430.1 GCA_903837815.1 uncultured Chloroflexota bacterium
ACGATCTCGATGAAGATGGGATCGGGGGCAACGCTGACAACTGCCCGTCTGACCCGAATGCTGATCAGGCAAATGCCGATGGCGACGCCAAAGGCGACGCTTGCGACGCGTTCCCCAACGACCCGGATAACGATCTCGATGAAGATGGGATCGGGGGCAACGCCGACAACTGCCTGGAATCTCACAACCCCGATCAGTTGGATAGCGACGGAGATGGAACAGGCGATGCCTGTGATTCCACGCCAAATGGCAATGGTGGATCAGATGAACCTGTCAACGAAGGCGGGGGAGAGCCAACAGGTGGCGATGTTTTCGATACGCCTTCCGAATTTGCCCCATTGCTAATCCCGGTTACAGGTGAACAGGGAATTGCCTTAAGTTGTGTAGCGCCTTTCCTTACGGTCGAGGATAGAGAAGAATTGGAGGTGTCCTTTAGCAGTTTGTGTGGCTACTCTGCAGTACTGTCAGAGGATATTGAAGACAGTAAACTTGATAAATTGACGGAAGGCAACAGGCTTGTCAGCGGTATCAATATCTCTGTGGTGGACGGTGGCGCCCCGCTTGAAGTTTTACCGGCAGGTTCCAATATCATGCTTTCCTTCGATATCCCTGCTGGCATGACCGCTGAGATTTTAACGGTATTGTTCTGGGACTCCGACGCCGGCGCCTGGGTCGAAAAGGCTGTTACGTTAGCCGATGGGAAGGTTGTGCTAACAGTTGCCGCGCCTGGAACCTATGTGCTGGTGGAAAAACCGGCGTCCACGACGCTGGAAGAGCCTGCAGGTCTTGCTCAGATTCTGAGCGGACTGTATCTGACAATGGCGGATTTCTTTAAGCAATTTGCGACCCAGTAACCTGGATTGCAAACCAAAGGGGGGAAGGAGTGGAGGGCTGGTGACACATCCCGGCTCTCCATTCTTTTAATCTCGATTCTCGGTTTCCACCCGCCGCATGAGGTCTGTGGAAAATCCCAGCCCGCAAGTATTTGCCCCTGCGCGACTTATTTTTCTATTGACTTTTTCAAATCTCTGATTAAAATTGCATTAATACCTTTCAGTTTTGAAAGGTATTTGAAAGGTTCTTGAAAAGCAGAGTTTTTTCTTTTTTTTAATCCGAAGACAAAATGTTTTTTTAAATTCAATCAGCGAGAAATTTTTAACCTTGTTTCTCCACAAAATTTTTACTCCCTACCATAAAACGAGGATCATTCATTATGAAAAGCAGAGTTCAGGAACTTGCGGAAAGAATCAACATGTCGTGCGATGAATTTATAGGTGAAATGCGCAAGCGCGGATGCAGTGAGCCGACCGCGTTGAAAATCTGGAACGGCGAATATGAAAACTTTGAAGACTACAACGACAACAACATCCAATTGAGCAACCTGCGCAAGGCAGCCGCCGTGTTGAGCGTGGGCACGGGGACGCTGATCCCGAATTAAGATATTCGATTGTTTTGAACAAACAATTTTGAGAAAGAAAAGCGAGGAAAAAGCAATGAGAAATCAATGGGCCTTCAAAGTTTTATCTGCAATTATGATCGTCATGATGGCAATGGCTGGGTTGCCGGTCACGGCGGCGTACGCTGCAACCGACGATTTCAGCATACCTGGGACAGCATCTTGGACGGCTCCCCTCGGTGTAACTTCCGTCACCGTTGAGGTCTGGGGCGGCGGCGGCCATGGTGGGAACATTAACGGCGGAAACAACGAAACTGCGCGAGGTGGAGGCGGAGGCGGAGGATACTCCAGTTCGGTCATCACAGTGATACCGGGAAGTTCTTACACTGTAGTTGTAGGCGGGGGCTCCACTGGAACAGGGGCGGGCGGCCAATCCTATTTCATCAACGCTACAACGGTCATGGCGCGTGGCGGTACAGATGCCTCTAACAATAATACAACTGCTGGGAATGGTGGAGCCTCAGGTATTGGCACTGTGACGCGCATTGGGGGAGATGGCGCCAATGGCACTACCAACGGAAATTACGGCGGTGGGGGTGGGTCATCTGCTGGGTCACTTTCCAATGGCACAGATGCGACCAATCAAAATGGGGCACCTGCGCCGACCGGTGGTGGCAATGGCGGCAACGGCAAACTAACCCCGTCAGGGAATGGTACTGCTGGAAGCGCGCCGGGTGGCGGTGGCGGTGGTTCTTACAGGCAGAATGGAAATAATTCCTATACAGGCGGCAATGGCGCGAATGGACGGGTTAGCATTACCTATACGATCAATACTGCGCCGGTCATCACCTCCAACGGTGGCGGAGCGACTGCAAGTATCAGCGTAGCGGAGAACACCACCGCTGTCACTACTGTCATCGCGACGGATACCGACGTGCCTGCGCAAACTCTTACTTATTCGATCTCCGGCGGCTTGGATCAAGCCCGGTTTAGCATTACTTCCGGCGGCATTCTGACCTTTGCCTCTGCGCCCAACTTCGAATCTCCTGCCGATAATGGTGCGAATAATATCTACGATGTCATCGTTCAGGTTTCAGATGGTACCGCAACTGATACTCAAGCCATTGCGGTTACCGTCACCAATGTCAACGATGCGCCGGTCATCACCTCCAATGGTGGCGGAGCGACTGCAAGTATCAGCGTAGCGGAGAACACCACCGCTGTCACTACTGTCATCGCGACGGATACCGACGTGCCTGCGCAAACTCTTACT
>CAILWD010000431.1 GCA_903837815.1 uncultured Chloroflexota bacterium
GATTTACGGACAATGGTGGGCATAACTTCCTGCTCCTTGCGCGCATCTCGCGTGAAACCTTTAATTGGAATTTACAGTAATTTTGCGGAGCGCATTTCCATGTAAGGTGTAGCGCCCCCGGCGGGATTCGAACCCACAGCCTACTGCTTAGAAGGCAGTTGCTCTTTCCGTTGAGCTACAGGGGCAAAGTGAAAATCTATTCGCCGGTTTCTGCCGACGGAATATTCTGTTGATACGGTCTCAACCCGCGATACACGCGTAGACCGGAAATCGTCCGCAGGATGGTTTCGGCGGGTCTTTCGAGTTTCTTCGAGAGGTCTTCCGCCGACATGGGGACGTTGCCGTTTGCAAGGAAAGCCCGAAAGACAGCTTCAACCAGGGCGGTGCGTGGCTCGCAAAATTCGGGTAATAGGGCGCAGTGGCTGATGAGCGTGTGCTGGATTCCGTCCAGTTGTTTGACTTCAGCCGTTTTTGGGTCGATCCAGTCGATGATTCCGCCTTCTTCGGCTTCTGCAAAGGTTTCCTGGTGTTCGGGGCACAGCAATGAGCGCAGGAACACGTGCCAGTCGCGTTCGTTCTTTTTCCACCATGCGAAGTCGATGTGGAAGGGGGTTTTGGTGTTGGGTTTCAGCAGGCTCATTCCTGATCCTCGTTGAGTCGGAAATGCAAGTCGCCCACATGTTTGTAGGCGAGACTGGTTGCCAGCAGGGCGAGAATTGGCGCGGGCGGCACGCGGCGCACCAGATTGACAGCCGCGTAGAGTTCCTGCGCATGAACATGTCCCTGTGGGTTGGATTTCGTTAATTCGCGCATCACCAGCAGGACGAGATCTTCAAAAGATTGCTTCTTCTCCCAAACGGGGTCGAGCGATTTGAAGTCGGGGACATGGATGACCATGCGTTCGTTGAATTCAGCGCTGATGGGCTGTTTCAACGTGGCGAAGACGAAACCGCCATCCTTGCCGACCAGCACGGTGCGCACCCAGTCTTTTGAGGAGCGCTGGCTTTTCACTTCGACAATGACTTCGCCGGGATTCTCGCCGCGCCGCACCTGCACCAGTGAGCCCGGAATTAATTGATGCGCCTTGTACCATTCGCGCAAGCCGAAAACGTATCCATGCGAGAGGACGACCCAGGCGGGGATGCGTTGTTTCGTCTTGCCATCTACCAGGGTGAAGCGCACGCGTTCTGTCTCGTAGGCGGTCGGAAAGAATTTCTTTGCCCGCGCTGAAATGGGAAGCGTGCCAGCCCGCAGATGGGGATAGATGAGGGGAATCGTGATGGAGGAGAGTTCCTCGCGCAGGTCATTCGCCGATGCCGTCGTTAGTTCGTCATCCAGTTGCGCTTCGAGAGTGAGCATTGCGGGGTTGAGGTTTTCGCGGTCGTGCGGAATCTCTGTGTAGCGCAGGAATTGCGGGACTTCCCGTACTTGGTCGGGTTCGAGGCGGCGCAGGCACCACAAAACCTGCCCGGCAGGACCAACCTCGTCGAAACGGCGGTCAGATTGGAGGGCGTAGTTGACAGAAAACTCCGCCAGCCTCGGGTTGATTCCCGATGGCAGTTCGATGTCTTTGATTAGCGCCTCGGTGGGAAGCGGCTCGCCGCCAGACATATCCAAAACGGCTTCGGCCAGGTTTAATTGTCCCTGACCGATGTCTACCAGTAGGGCGCGGGGGAACCAGCGTCCTGCGATTTTGACCAGTCCTTCATCCTGAACGAAGGCTTCCTCTAATTTCTTTTCGATCAGGGTTCCGTGTTCGTTCAGGATTTGAGTGGGATTCATCTCGTCTGTTTCGGGTTTGACTGGCGGTACGTCGTTAAGCGTATGTGTTTGGAGGGTAGATGCAAACATGCGTTCGGAGCGGTCATCCATCTCGACGGTTAGAACATCGAATTGCTCCACTGCGGGATTCATCCCGGCGCGTACCGCCTTGACCGTTCCCTGTTGCCATTCCAGCGCGGGAAAGACAAGGTCATCTCCAACCTGGTATTTTTCTTTTGGAACGTAGGTTTTGCTCACGGACACCCGTTTTTTCTCTGCGGCGGCACGTTCCATTTTGATCCGCGCTTCGACGAATTCAGCACATAGGTCGTGTGTTGAAAGCGGCGTTTCACGCTCAAATAAAACAGTGTGTAAGTTTTCTACGTCCTGTGGGGAGACTTGAAGGGATGACCAATATTCTTTGGGAAGGAGGGATACGCCTGACATACTCAGCCTTGAAATGAATTTTCTTTTTATCGTGCATCTTAATTATACCTTACCTTGCAGATGCTTTCCATGATTTCGTGGAATATGCGCGCAGGTATGATGGAATGGGGTGATTTCAATTGATTGGATGTGTTTCATTCAAGCCTTGAAAGACTCGATGGGCGGCGTGGCAATCTCCTCGTATGCTGGCAGATTGATTCGGGATGAAGACCCTTTCAATGATATATCGAGAAAATGCTGCGGTAAAATTAGGGAAACTTGAAAAAAATCCACCCGAAAGAGGTAATCATGAAAAGAGAAGTCATTCAGACCAATAAGGCTCCCAAAGCCATTGGGCCCTACTCGCAAGCCGTCCGCACTGACACAATGGTTTACACCGCTGGTCAACTTGGGTTCGACCCGTCTACTGGGGCATTTGTCGCAGGCGGAGTCGAAGAACAGACCCGTCAGGCGCTTACCAATGTCAAGCATGTATTGGAAGCTGCTGGCTCCAGCCTGGGACAGGCGATCAAGACCACTGTCTTTCTCAAAGACATGGCAGACTTCCCGAAGATGAATCCTGTTTACGCTGAGTTCTTCCCTGAAAATCCGCCTGCCCGCAGCACGGTTGCGGTTGCAGGTCTGCCCGCAGGTGGGCTGGTTGAAATCGAAGTCGTTGCGTTGGTTGGATAAATCATGACAATCCTAAAGGTTTTCGCGAAGCGAACCTTTTTGTTGGTTATCTCGCCCCGCCCGCAAAGGCAGAACGAAGCACGGCGCAGGCTTGGGATTGGCTATCGCGCAAGAGATTGTCCAGACGCACGGTGGTAGAATTGGCGTCCGCAGCAGGTTGGGAGAGGGGACGACCTTTGAGGTGTTTCTGCCGTCGAGAAGGTAGACAGGTAAAATGGTAAGCAGGTAAACAAGTAGACAGGTATGAAGCCATCCGTCTCGATTATTGTCCCTTGTTATAACGAAGAAAAAACCATCCGTCATTTGCTCGAAGCGATTCTGGGGCAGACCTATCCGCGCGAGTCGATGGAATTGGTGATTTCCGATGGCATGTCTACCGACCGAACCCGCGAGGTGATTGCCGCGTTTGAGGCGGAATTTCCCGACCTGACAGTGCGCGTGACCGAAAATACGGCGCGGACGATTCCCTCGGGACTGAATCAAGCCATTCGCGAGTCGCGGGGTGAAATTATCGTCCGCCTCGACGCCCACTCCATGCCGATTCCGGAATATGTGGAACGCTGTGTCGCCGCGCATGAATCAGGCAAAGGCGACAACGTCGGCGGCGTGTGGGAGATTCGCGCAGGAGCCGATACCTGGGCGGCGAAGTCCATCTCGTTTGCGGCGGCGCATCCGCTTGGGGTGGGTGACGCCATGTACCGTCTTAACGCCAAAGCGGGCGCGGTGGATACGGTTCCCTTTGGCTCGTTCCACCGTTCGTTGATTGATAAAATCGGCGCATTCGATGAAACACTTTTGGCAAACGAAGATTACGAGTTCAATACCCGCGTGCGAGAATCGGGCGGTGTGGTCTGGCTCGACCCGTCGATCCGCTCTGTGTATTTCTCGCGTAACACGCTTGGGAAACTCGCCGCGCAATACTGGCGTTACGGCTTTTGGAAGTTCAAAATGCTCCGTCGCTACCCGCATACTTTGCGCTGGCGGCAGGCGCTTCCGCCCATCTTTGTGTTGTCCCTTTTTGCGCTGATTGTGTTATCCTTGCCCATACCTTTTGCGCGTTTCCTGCTTGCCGCCCAGCTGCTTGGTTATCTTTTTGTCTTGACTTTGGCAGGCTTGAAACTCGCGCTCGAAAAAAAGACAGGATTCCTTTTGTTTGGATTGCCGCTTGCAATTGCCGTCATGCACCATTCGTGGGGCGCGGGATTTTTGTGGAGCGGCATTTCAAGCGTATTCAAGAAGCATGGCTGATATTTACCGACCCAGATTGAGACTTCGTCCCAGCGAACAACGCTTGATTTTGCTATTGGGAGATTTAATCGCTTCGGCAGGCGCGGTGGCTCTTTCGTTATATGTTTGGTACCAACTCTCTGTGGACGGCAAGGTAGATTACCTGCTAACGA
>CAILWD010000432.1 GCA_903837815.1 uncultured Chloroflexota bacterium
AGACCCGTATCGCGCAAATCCTTAATGCCTTCATCTGGAGCGCCATGGGCATCCTGTCAGTTTTCATTGTCGCGCGCGCGGTGGCGTGGAATGAAAACGGTTACGTTCCCCTGCTGGTTTTGACAGGCATCGTTATTTCTCTGGTGGGTGGACAAATCATGTTGCGGCGCGGATACGTGAACAACGCCAGCGTTTTTCTGGTTGGCGCGCTATGGACGGCGATGACCTATCAGGCGTGGGAGGCGGACGGGCTGCATGACGCGGCAATTTTTGCCTATATGGTGGTCGTCATTTTTTCCAGCCTCCTGTTGGGATGGAAGGCTGCCGCCATTCTGGGTGGGATGAGTCTGACCGTCATCTGGTATTTTGCTTTCATGGAAGAACAGGGGGCTCGGGCGATTCATGTAGACCTGCCCTTTAATTATGCGCGCGACCTTTCGATCATCTTTGCCCTTGTCGGAATCCTGCTTTACCTGCTGATTTCAAACTGGACGCGCACCCTCAAATCTGCCCGCCTCGAATTACAGGAGCGTCTCCGCGTCGAGGAAAAATTACAGCGTCAGGCAGATTATCTCGCATCCATGAACGAAATCTCGCTGGGGTTGTTGAAACGTCTCGATCTTCATTCCCTGCTTGAAGCCATTCTGTTGCGGGCTTGCCGCCTGATCGACACGGAACATGGCTTGATCGAACTGGTCCTGCCCGATGGCTCGGCATTACGTCAGGAAGTGGGGCATGGAAGTTTTAAAAAGCATGACGGAACGATGACCCTGAAACATGAAGGCGTTGTCGGCAGCGTGTGGGAACGAGAGGAAACGCTGATCGTCGAAGATTACCCCAATTGGGAATGCAGCCTTCCAGAGGGAATCGAGGCGGGGTATAAAACCATTATGGGCGTCCCGCTCAAGTTGGGGGAGGCCTTTATCGGCGTCCTTGTGGTTGCCCATACCGAAGACGGGCGGATATTTTCTCAGGAGAATGTCAACTTGCTGGAAAGGTTTGCTGCGCTCGCCTCGCTTGCCATAGACAACATCCGTCTGTATGAAACGGCGCAAAAGGAATTACAGGAACGCCGCAATACCGAAGCCGCTCTGCATCAAAGCGAACAGCGGATGCGCGCCATCCTTGCCGCCATGCCGGACATGATTTTCGAAATTTCGAGCGACGGGATTTTTTTGGACTTTGTCGCATCCGCCGAACTGACGCCCATCCTGCCGCCTGCGGAGTTCATCGGGAAAAAGGTGCAGGAAATATTCCCGCCAGCCATCGCCGAGCCAACCCTGTTTGCGCTGGAACGCGCGTTGGAAACCCGCCAGCTTCACGCATTCGAATACGGACTTTCCCCCGGCGGAGAGCCCAAATTCTTCGAGGCGCGTGTCTCTGCCATGACTGCAAGTTCCGCTGTGGTCATGGTGCGCGACATCAGCCAGCGCAAGTGGGTGGAGACCGAACGCGAGAAACTCATCAACGAGCTCGAGGCAAAGAACAGCGAACTCGAAAGGTTTACCTACACGGTTTCGCATGACCTCAAGTCGCCGCTGATCACCATCAAGGGCTTTCTCGGTTTTGTGGAACAGGACGCCGCCAGCGGGAATACTGCCCGTTTGAAGGCAGACATGCAGCGCATTGCCGGCGCCACCGACAAAATGCAAATGCTCCTCAACGATCTGCTCGACCTCCTGCGTATCGGGCGGCTGGTGAACCCGCCGCAATATATCCACTTTGGCGAACTCGCGCAGGAGGCGGTTGAACTGGTGCATGGACAAATCCAGAGTCGCGGCATTCACGTTTCCATCCAGGAAGACCTGCCGACCGTGTTTGGCGACCGCCGCCGACTGGTCGAAGTCATCCAAAACCTGGTGGATAACGCCGCCAAATTCATGGGCGACCAGCCGCAGCCGCGCATCGAAATCGGTGGCAGTGGATACGAACATGAGATGCCCATCTTCCACGTCCGCGATAACGGGGTGGGGATCGAATTCATCCACCACGACCGAATCTTCGGCTTGTTCAACAAACTGGATGTAGACTCCGATGGAACCGGCATCGGGCTTGCCCTCGTCAAACGCATCATCGAAGTGCATGGCGGCAGGATTTGGATCGAAAGCGAACCCGGCCGGGGAGCCGCGTTCCTGTTTACCCTGCCCATTAAACCCGCGCCCTGATTAATACCCACGATTGAAAGTTGCGCTTTCCCCCCTTTAAAAAAACACAATTTTCAACCGAGTGCGGTATAAATGGCGGTATCTTATTTGGAGGATTTGCCCTATGAAACGCGCAGTCAGCATCAGCATCGGCTCGTCGAAAAGAAACAAGGCAGTGGAAGTCACCCTGCTTGGTGAAAAAATCAGCATCGAACGCATCGGCACGGATGGCGACATGGAGGCTGCCGCGCTTAAATACAAGGATTTGGATGGCACAGTGGATGCCTTCGGCATGGGCGGCGGCGACCTCGGCTGCATGACCGACGGCAAATGGTATCCCTTCTATTCCGTCCTGCCGATGGCGCGGTACGTCAAAAAGACGCCCCTCGTGGATGGCACTGGCTTGAAGAACACCCTCGAAAACAGGGCTTGCGCCGTGATGGAAGCTAAAATCAAGGAGCATCTCGACGCACACGGGCGCAGGGTTTTCATGGCTGCCGGCGTAGACCGCTGGGGGCTGGCAAAGGCATTCGTCGAGAACGGTTACGAAACCGTCTTCGGCGACCTGATGTTCGGGCTCGACATCCCCATTGCGATTTACACCCTCAAACAACTCAAGGTACTTGCCGCCCTGTTGCTGCCGGTGGTAGGTCGCCTGCCTTATTCATGGATCTATCCCATCGGCGAAAAGCAGGAGCAGCGCACGCCCAAGTACGGAAAATACTACGCCTGGGCAAGCGTCATTGCCGGCGACTGTCATTATCTCAAACGTTTCATGCCCGACGACCTCGGCGGGAAGGTGATTGTCACCAACACCACCACCGCCGAAGATGTTGAATTATTCCGCAAGGCGGGGGTGAAATACCTCGTCACCACCACCCCCGTCCTCGACGGGCGTTCCTTCGGCACGAACATGATGGAAGCCGCGCTGGTGGCTGTGGCTGGCAAGGGCCGCCCGCTCACCTGGCCCGAATTGACGGAAATGCTCGATAAACTCGGCTTCGAGCCGCAAATACAGGAGTTGAACTAAATGGATGCCATTGTCACAGCCGGCGGAATCCCCCAGCCCGGCGACCGCTTGTATGCCTATTCCAACGGCGATTCAAAGGCGCTCATTGATATTGCAGGCAAACCCATGGTTCAGTGGGTGCTGGATGCGTTGGGCGACGCACAGGAAGTGGATAACGTCATCGTCATCGGCCTGACGCACAAAAGCGGGCTGACCTGCAAAAAGCCCCTGCATTACATCTCCAACCAGGGGCGGATGCTGGCGAACATCGTCGCCGGCGTGAACAAGTCGCTAGAACTAGACAGGAAAACCGAATACGTTCTCATCGTCTCTTCGGACATTCCCGCCATCAAAAGCGACATGGTGGATTGGCTGGTACAGACCACCATGCAGACCCGCGACGACATCTACTACGGCGTCTGCCCGCGCGAAGTGATGGAAGGGCGCTTCCCGACCTCCAAACGGACCTACACCAAACTGAAAGACATGGAAGTCTGCGGCGCAGATATGAACATCATCCACGTCAGCATGGCGACCGAACACCTCGACACCTGGGAAAAGTTGATCGGCAACCGCAAGAGTCCGCTGGCTTCGGCGGCAGTCATCGGCTTCGATACCCTCTTCCAGTTGTTCACACGCCAGTTCACCCTGCAAGGTCTTGTAGACCGCGCATCCGAACGGATTGGAATCAAGGGACGCATCGTTATCTGGGACAAGGCTGAACCCTGCATGGACGTGGACAAGCCCCACCAGTTGGAAATCATGCGCGAAGCCCTCACGCAGGAAAAGAAAAAGGAAGCCGCCGCAAAGAAGAAAACTGCGCGAGCATCCGCTCCCAAGCCGCGCCCGCAAGTGAAGGCAAGGGTAAAACACAAATGAGTCTTCGCTCCCTGCTCGAACTCGATGCCCGCTTTTCAGACCGGTTGCGTGTGGCTGAAAAACCGGGCATTTTGCGGAATATCGCCATCTTCCTCGCGCACTCCGGCGATTCGTGGTTTTGGGCGCTGGCGCTCGTCGTCGCCTGGTTCCTGAGCGCCTCCCCCTGGAAGCATTGGGAAGTGGTCGAACTTTTTGGCATCCTTGGTCTGGCTGGCGTGGTACTGGCAATCAAATTCCTTGTCCGCCGCAAAAGACCCGAAGGCGAATGGGGCGGAATCTACCGCAACACCGACCCGCATTCCTTCCCATCGGGACACGCCGCCCGCGCTTTTTTGATCGCGGTGGTGGCTTCGGCGCTCGCTCCGCCCTGGTGGCTGATCCTGCTCCTCTGGGTTTGGGCGCCGCTGGTATCTTTGGCGCGAGTCGCCATGGGCGTCCATTATCTTTCGGATGTGGTTGCAGGCGCAATCTTGGGAGTGGTCATTGCCCTGATCGGCTTGCAAATCTACCCCCCCATGGTGGACTGGCTGGTCTCGTTAACCGGCTTCCCGCTGTGGTAGTCAACCAATAAAACAGCAGAGACATGGACTCCGCTCCATGTCTTTTTGATTAAGCGAGGAAATCATGAAAACCCACACCTTCCGCCTGAAACCCGGTCAGGACTTGATGGACGAAACCCAGGCATTTGTCGAGGAGAAAAAAATCGAGGCGGGCTGCATCCTTTCAGGCGTGGGGAGCCTGACCCATGCCACCCTGCGACTCGCAAATCGCGAATACTACAACGAATACGAAGGACACTTCGAGATCGTATCCATCACCGGTACAGTGGCGGTAAGCGGCTCTCATCTCCACCTTTCGATCTCCGATGGCGACGGTGTTACGCTCGGCGGGCACCTCGTTTCGGGCTGCAAAATCTACACCACCGCCGAGATCGTGCTTGCGGTTTTCGAGGATGTAGTCTACAGCCGCGAACCGCTCGAAAACGATTCGGGGTATGAAGAATTGGTCGTGCGTGAAAAACCCCAACCGACGAGCCGCTGTTGATACAGTTTCCCCTATCGCTTATCCTGGATTTATATAAACCCAGTAAAATATTTTGTCTACTCTGTGAATCCACAGCAAAAAGGCTTTCCGCACGCGCAAGGCGCACGCCTTGCGCGTTAGACTATCCTTGATTCAGGCGTGCCCACTCGCACGAGTCGATATTCGATGATTGGCAGGCGTAAACGTCAGGTACTGTTTCACGCCCCTAATTCGGACAAACCGAAAGCGTAGTTGTGCCTGCGCGCAGCGGCAAGGATTTAAGTTCTAAGTTCTTAAGGATATTTTGGAGCATGGTCATGAAAAAGAATTTCAGAAAGGCATTTTTTACCTGCGGCGTTTTACTCATGCTTTTGGCAAGTCTTCCAGTTGCTGCCAAAACCATGTCTTTCGTATTCTTTTACATCCGTATTTTGAACAAGGATACGAAATCCTGTACGCAATATTTTACAGGCATGGACAAAGGGGTGTTTTGGTCCAACGGGGAATGGCATCATTATGTGGATTTTGAAGTGGGTGATTTGGATCCGCTCTATCGTTGGGACATCGTGGATGCGCCATTGCCTTCGTCTTTTTCGAGGGAATACGCCCCTTCTTCCGTCAAGCGGGTCACCTATCGCTGGCCCTCCAACTGGCAGGACCCGTTTCCCGCGAACGACTGGAAAATCTGTATCAGGAACGAGTCATAGAATTCCAACAAAAAGGGGTCTTTCTTGAATACGGTTGACTCGCCTCTATTTCAGTTCAACTCCCCTGTCGGATAAAAACCTTCCCACCTCCTCAAAACTGGGGATGCCCCTTCGCCCTCCAGGCGAGAGGGTATTCATTCCCGCCGTCGCGCTTGCAATTGCCCCGCACAATTCCACTGGAAAGTCTTTGACCAGCGCGGCAAGAAAGGCTCCATGATAACTGTCACCGCAGCCGGTGGTGTCCACTGTTTTGGAGAAGAGAAACGCGGGCTGGTGGAAACAGGCTTCCTTTGTGCAAACCCAACTGCCATTGACCCCATCGGTAACGGCTGTGATTTGAGGGCCTTCCTTCAACAGCAAGCGCGCCGCACGTGACGGGTCAACTTCTCCCGTATATTTTTCGGCGAAGTCCCTTGCCACAATGCAGATGTCGGTCAGCGGCACAAGCGTCTTCGTCTCAGGCTTGAAGCGGTCCGCGCCGCCATCGAAGGAAACCCGAACGCCGCTCTGCCTTGCCAGTTCCACAGCCTGCATACAGGCAGCCCAATACCTGCCGTTGACATGTAAAAACTTTGCAGATCGAATAGCAGCCTTCTGTGCTTCCGACAGCGCAGGCTCAGGCGCGCAACCCGGCACGAACAGAATCGCCCGCGCTCCATCTTCGGCGGAAACGAGGATGTTGGATACTGCCGTCGTCTGTCCGCGATGGACTTCGATCAAGCCTGTTTCGATGCCCTCATCCTGAAATTCCCGCAGGACGAAGGTTCCCGCCCAATCATCTCCGATGCTGTCGATCATCGCAGCTTTCACGCCCAAACGCGATGCCGCGACCATCGCCGTCGCCACCGGTCCGCCGCCCTGGATCGCCATCGATAATGCCTGTTGCACTTCGCGCCGCGCAGGAAAACGCTCGACGCGCGTGAGGATGTCAACGGTGGATGCTCCCAGCCCGACGATGTCAAATGGTTGTTTGTCCATATCCAAATTGTAATAGACCTCTTGCAAAAATCCAAAATCCTAACCACAGAGACACAGAGAAATTCAAAAAAAACTCCGTGACTTCGCGCCAAAAACTTATGAAAGAGTCCCAATGTCAAAAGTCTCCTAACTTTTGACTCCGTGTTTCAAATTGACTCTTGTCCAATTTCGCCTATACTTATTTTGAAAGGAGGCTCGGATGACAAACAAATTCACCTGGCATGGACATGCCACACTCGGACTCGAAACAGGCGGATTCAAACTGGTGATCGACCCGTTCTTCGAGGGAAATCCCGCCGCCACGATCTCGCCGCAGGAGGTTGATGCAGACTTCCTGCTCGTCAGCCACGGGCACGGCGACCACGTGGGCGATGCCGTTGCCATTGCCAAACGCACCGGCGCGACCATCATCAGCAACCATGAGATTGCGGGCTGGTTTGCGAAAAAGGGTTTGGAGAAGACTCACGGTCAGCACCTCGGCGGCGGATTCAAACACCCCTTCGGCTACCTCAAGTTGACTCTCGCCCTGCACGGTTCGGGTCTCCCCGATGGCTCCTACGGCGGCAACCCCTGCGGCTTTTTGTTGACGACAAACGACGGGAAGAAATTCTACTTCGCACAGGATACCGGTTTGTTCGGCGACATGAAACTCATCGGCGAAGAAGGCCTGGACCTGGCAGTCATCCCCATCGGCGACAACTACACCATGGGCCCCGATGACGCCTTGCGCGCCGTCAAGATGCTGGAGCCGAAGATCGTCGTTCCCATCCACTACAATACCTGGCCCCTGCTGGCTCAGGATGCAAACGTCTGGAAGGAGCGTGTCGAGAAAGAAACGAAGACGAAGGTGGTGGTGTTGAAACCCGGCGAGAGCCTTTCGGTGTAACTCACGGAACATCTCGAAGGGAAAGCCTTTGGGATGTTTTTTATTGCGATGAAACGACTCCTTCTTATCTTTGTCCTGCTTTTTCTGCTTGCCTGCAATCTTGCCAGCCCGACGGCTGTCGCCACGTCCCAGCCCACAGTGGAGCCTTCGGCAACGGGTACGGCCACCCAGCCTCCCGCGACGCCATCCGCCACGATCACTTCAAGCCCCGAGCCCGCCGTCCGCCGAGTCGTCATCCTCAGCCTGGACGGGCTTCGCCCGGACGCCATCGAACTGGCTCCGATGCCCAACCTGCTCGAGTTGATGAAGACCAGCGCCTATTCGTTGACCGCACAGACGATCCGCCCAAGCGCGACCCTGCCCGCGCACTCTTCGATGTTGACGGGATTATGTCCCTCGAAGCACGGCGTGGACTGGAACGATTACATCCCACAGAACGGAATCGCGCAGGGCGTTGACCTTTTCGACCTAACCCATGCGGCGGGGATGAAAAACTACATGTACGCTGGCAAGGAAAAACTGCAACAGGTGACCGACGCCGCGAACCTCGAACGCTTCGTTTATATCAACGACCGCGACAAGGTGGTGATGCAAACCCTGCTGGCAGATTTCCCCTCGGATTTTGGGGTGCTCTTCATTCACTTCGCCACCACCGATGACATGGGACACGTTTACGGCTGGCTTTCGCCCGAACAACTCAGCGTGGTCTTTCGCGCCGATGAAGCCATCGGGGAGTTGCTCCCGGTGTTGGGCGCTGAAACCCTGCTCATCGTCACTGCCGACCACGGTGGACACAACCTGACGCACGGGACCAGCAATCCCGCAGATATGACCATTCCGTGGATCATCTCAGGAAAGGGAATTCAGGCTGGAGAGTTGGCCACGCCCGTCCACATCACCGATACCGCCGCGACAGCCGCGTATGCGCTTGGCTTATCCATCCCCGCCGAATGGGACGGCGTTCCCGTCTTCGAGGCGTTTGGTTTGCCTGCCGAGCCGAGGGAGCCGACAGTTTGCTCAAGATAAATTTACCTGGCTTCGATCTTGATTAGCCACTTCACCCAGTAGCCGCCCAACTCGCCGGGGAAAGCCGCGCGGACAGGGAATCCATGCAGGATGGGGATGGGCTGTCCACGCAGTTCGTAGGCCAGAAAACTTTTCTCCGACATGGCAATATCCAACCCGACGCTGGGGGCGTAGCCATCGATGCCGGTCAAACGAATATCGGTTGCGCTATTTTGTATTCCTGCCAATTCCAGGACATATCGAAGAGGGACTCCTGCCCAGACAGCGGTATCCTCAAAGTTGCCCTTGCAGACGATGGTGGTTTGCTTTTCGACTTTTGGCATACAACGCAGGTCGTCGTAAGTCAGAGACATTGGATTGTCCACCTTGCCGGTTACTTCCAGCCGGTAGGTTTCCAGGTCGAGGGTTTGCGCCTTGCCGGTGACGTGCAGCCCGGCGCTTGGGTCGAGTTCCGCTGGGCCGGGTGTCACTGCGAGCGGGGTTGGGACAATGATGGGTGAAAGTCCGCAGGGAGTTCCGGGCAGGGTGGTCAGGCGCGGCGTGGGCGTGGCGGTGGCGGTTGGGGGCAGCGGCGGAACTGTGGAACAGGCGGCTATTAAGGGGAGGAGCAACAACCAGTAAATATTTGGTTTCATGCAATTACTATAACGTGATTTACGGGTCAATGCAATTGGCGATACCAGGAGGATGAATGTAGTCAGCCCAAAAGGGTGGTTATATCTGGCCACAGGTTATTTTTAAGCCAAAAGTTGATATTCGTGGCTTGTTTTACTACAAAAAGTAAAAAATACTTGACATTATGAATGTTTTGTATTACTATATGTATATCAAAAATTACAAAAAGTAATTATAAACATACAGAAAGAGGTCAAAATGTCGTATCAAGAGAAAAACATCGCGGTTTCCCTGGTCAGCCACCTGCTAATCGGAGGCTACTATCTGTCCCAACTGTTTGAAATGCAGCAGGCGGGCGGGCTGGTCGCGGCGAGGGTTTTCAGCCTTTGGGCCATTGTCATCGTTGCGATCATTGTGGTGAACGTCGTCGGCAACATCCTCACTCACATTCTGCTCAGCATTGTCCATGCCATCAAAACACAATCCGAGCATGTGGAAAAATACGTAGAAGATGAACGGGATCACCTGATCGGCCTGAAAGGCGACCGGGTTTCCCACATTGCATCTTCGATTGGGGTGTTGATTGCCATGCTGACCTTCGCCTTTGGTCAGCCGCCGTTGGTGATGTTCAGCCTGCTCATTCTCTCGTCCATCGTTGCTGAAATCATCGGCGACCTGTCGCAGGTGTACTTTTATAGAAAGGGGCTCTAGGATGGACAAGTACAAGGTCAAGAACAACATCCGCAGATTGAGATTCAACCACGGCGAACTGACGCAGGAACAACTGGCGGAAAAAGTCGGCGTGACGCGGCAGACCATCATCGCCATCGAAGGCGGAAAGTACGCCCCCTCCCTCGAACTGGCTTTCAAGATTGCCCTTGTTTTCGGCGTACCGTTGCAGGAAGTATTTTCGTACGAACTTGAAGGAGGTGAAAAATGAGCGCGAATAAAAAGAACGCCGCCACTGTGGGAGCGTTGTTTCTGATCGCGATGGCAGCAAGCTTGCTGGGCGGTGGTTTGGTGGAATCTGTAATCTCTGCCCCCGAACCCTTTGCCGCCGTTTCTGAAAATAAAACTCTGCTGGTTGTGGGTGTGCTGCTCGAACTGGTCAACGCCATTGCAGTAGTTGGGATTGGCGTTCTCATGTTCACCGTCTTGAGACGCCACAACGAAATGCAGGCGGTTGGCTACCTCAGCCTCAGGGTTGTGGAAGCAGTGTTTTGCAGCCTGATTGTCGTCACCCCGCTGTCGTTGATTCGGTTGGGACAGAATCAGCCTCAAGCGTCGGCTGCTTTGTCCATCGCGGAGCGGGCGAGCATTTCGGGACTGCTGGTTCCCGTCTTCTTCAGCCTTGGCGCCCTCCTGTTTTATTTCTCGCTGTATCAATCGAAACTCCTGCCGCGCTTCATCCCAGTCTGGGGACTCGCCGCCGCTGTGCTGATTTTGACATTGAACCTGCTGTCGAACTTCGGCTTGGAACTCGGCGTGGAAATCAGTATGGTCTTCGCCCTGCCTATCATCCTGAATGAAATCTTCATGGGGATTTGGCTGATTGTCAAAGGATTCAATTTGTCTGCTGTAAACGCGATGGCATAGGAAACTGAAGAACGCCAGGTTTTGGATATGGCGCTTGCGGAAAAACGCCGTCGGTTTCCCGCGCAAGACATCCATGTGGATTTTCCCCCATGATTGGAAAGACCCCGAACTGTGTGCAAGTTCGGGGTCTCAAACTTTTACCTGCTTTGAACCATTCTTTCCTTTGGCATGGCTGAGATCAGCGCTCACAAAGCCGTGTTCACTTGTTCCGCTGTTGTAAACACTTTTACCACATCGGGTCGATCACCGCAGCAAGCGGCGCATCCTTCGTGCGGGCGGCAAAGAGGTTGGACTTGGCTTTGCTGTAGTCGAAGCGCTTCGCCATTTCGGCGGTTTTTTCATAGACCTATTTCTTTTTCTTCACAACTTTTTTCGCAGGCATCCCCTTGACGGGCTTCTTTGCCTTTGCAGGAGCCGCCTTCTTTCCTTCCACCTTTTTACTTTTCAC
>CAILWD010000433.1 GCA_903837815.1 uncultured Chloroflexota bacterium
CTAATCGTGCTATACTCCATTTTAGATCCTCCTCGGTTTTTGCTTGTTCGCACTCGCAATTTTACCGAGAAGGATCTTATTTTTCACTTTTTGTCAAGCGACTTTGCTACAGCCATGTGGCTGCCATCCAAATCTGGAGCAGGAAAACGCCAGCCTGACGGCCTCCCCGATTCTACAGATGTCCATGTCCGTGATACACTCGCCTTATGCCAAAATCAGATCAGGGAATGACTAAAGATAGGTATATGTTTATCCCCCGCACGGCGATTTTCCTTCGCTGTGAAGATGAATATTTGTTGATCAAAGGCGCGCCGACCAAACGTTTGTGGGCGGGGAAATATAACGGCGTTGGCGGGCATGTGGAACGCGGCGAGGATTTGCTTTCTTCGGCGCGGCGCGAACTGCTCGAAGAGACTGGTCTTGCCGCCGATTTGTGGTTGTGCGGCACGGTTGTGGTGGATGCCGGGGAAACGGGTGTCTGTCTGTTTGTTTTTTGCGGGGAAAATATTCAGGGGCAGATCAGAGCCGGTGGAGAAGGATCAGTCGAATGGGTGGGCAGGGAGGCGGTTTCCAATCTCCCCGTTGTGGAAGATCTCCCCATCCTATTGGAAAAGATTCATTCGATGCAACGCGGCGACCCGCCTTTTTCGGCGCGATCTTATTATGACGAGGACGATAAATTGACGGTTGTGTTTGGCTTATGAACACAAACATCCCGAAGGCTGCCTTTGGGGTGTTTGTGTTTACGGGATGTTGTAACTTTGCAGTTCAGTGGTGACGGAGTACATTTGCCCGCCGAAGTCGCCGCTTTCAATCATTTTGACGTATCCCACGCCGGGGGCGTACCAGGTGAGGGCGGCGCCGTTGAATTTAATCGGCAGGTTGGCGCCGGCAAAGGAGGAAGTGATGTCTACGGTGGAGTTGGATTTGATTTTGACTGTCTCGAAGGTGCCGGCGGGGACGGTGACGATTTCCCTTCCCGCCTCTTGCATGGTGGTCGAGTAAATCCCTTCTGCCGAGGCTTGCGGATTATCGGGCATGACAATGCTTCCCTGTAGGTGCAGGCTGTACTGCCATTGCATCCCTGGGGTGATGTTTTTGGGTATGCTTTCTCCATTGACTTCTGAAGTTTTTAAATGTGCGGTCATATCCTGCATCGAAATGTCTGCCGTACTTCCGCCGCTGAGTTGCTGCGTTACCAAACCGTCGGGCAGACAGGCCCATTCCTGGGTGAGGGTCTGGTTGGCAAATTGGGTGGTTAGGGTGAAGCCATCCTCCCATTTTTGAGTGATTGAATTGGCGTAAATGAAGGCGCCGCCCGGCGCGCCTATGCTGGTGTAGACCCATGTTGCGCCCTGCGCAGAGGGATACAATGAATTGTCGCAGAGTTTGCCTGCCGCGGAAGATGTGCCCGGGTTGGCGGTTCCAAGAATTGGCAGGGTCACGCCCGAATTCCTGTTCCCTTCTCTGCCGCAGGCCGTCAGGGCAAACAACAATCCGGTCAAAATTAGCGCGGGTTGGAATTTGGCTTGCAAGTGTTTCTCCGGGTTACTGCCATTTCAATAATGAGATGGTGAATTTGCTGCCCTTGCCGGGCGTGCTTTCAACATCCAACATGCCATGATGATGTTGGATGACCTGACGGGTAATGGAAAGCCCGATGCCGAGTCCGCTGTATAATTCATCGCCATGCCGGGCTACATGGTAGAACCTGTCGAAGATGCGCGGGCGGACTTCGGGGGGGATGCCAATGCCGCGGTCTTCGACCGATACTTTCACATACTCGCCCTGCTCCAGACAGCGGATTTCCACCTCGTTCTTTGCGCTACTGAATTTAACGGCATTGTCCACCAGCCCGGCGATGGCGCGTTCAAGCGACTGCGCGTCGCCGCGAACCCTGGAAACGCCGTAATCGCCTTTGATTTTCAGGGTTACCTGCTTTGCCTTTGCCTTCTCTTCGTTTTTTGCCGCCACGTTATTTATCACTTCCATAATATCCACAGGCTGGAACTCGGGCAGCACCAGCTCAATTTCTTGCAGGAAGAGCAGGTCGTTGACCAGTGAGGTGATCTGGTCTACATTACGGACAACCGTGTGGATGGTCGCATTGAGTTGTTCGCCGTTGAACATGCCCTTTTCGATGGCATGTAGGTAGCCGCTTGCAACCATCAACGGGGTCCGAAGTTCATGCGCCACATTCGAGAGGAATTCGCGCCGCACCAGGTCTTGCTCGGCGAGTTTTTGGTAGGCGTCGGCCAGTTCGGAGGCACGCATCCGCAGGTCTTCGATGGCCATTTCGTCGTTCTGACGCAGGCGGCTGCTGATTTCCTCCACCATTGCCATTGCCACGCTGGGGCTGCGCTTCAAGACGCGGTTGAAGCCGTCTTTGTCCAATTCCAGAACGATGACGTTGGTTTTGGCTTGAACCGTTGCCGCGCGCGGCGCGTTGTGAATCAACGCCATTTCACCAAAAAAATCCCCGGCGGTCAGGGATTTCAGCAGGCGTACTTCTGAATTATTGATGACCTTCGTCACCTCCAGATCGCCTTCCAAAATCATATAGAAGACGTATTCCAATTCGTTTTCCTTGCAAATTACAGTGTCTGCCGGGTAGGTGGTAATGCGGCTGTTAATGATGATTTCCTGCACTTCTTCTGGTTTGATGCCAGGGAATGCGCGCGGAATGATTCTCGCGGGGGTGCGTGTGTTGGTCATGAAAACCTGCTTCCTGGTTTCATTGTATCATTTTGAAATGCTGCAAGGTTCACCCATTTGGGCTGTGGGAGATTCTAGCAAAAAGGCGATGACAAGGCAACGTTTCACGTGTTGCATTTTCAATGCATATATCGACACGGCGCGCTGGCTGTCATAATCGTATAATTCACGCAAAGGATGCCGAATATGAAATTGATCATACGCCTCGTAATTCTGACTGCCCTCTTTGCGTTCCTCACCTTAGCCTGTCAGCCCAGCCCGGTGGCGCCTGTCTCCTCAGCCTTTCCGCCCACCCTGCCGCCCTTTCCCACTTCCACATCTGCGCCTCTCCCCGAAGCAATCTCAAGCGAAGAACTGGCTCCAGTTCCCCTGCCGCTTGTGCCGAATTTTTCCCATATCGTCGTCATCGTTTTCGAAGATAAGGAATATGGTTCGGTTGTCGGTAATGGCCAACTGCCCTACTTCAACCTGCTTGCCGGCACCTACACCCTGTTAACCTCTTATTTTTCCGTTTCGCATCCCAGCCTGCCGAATTACCTTGCCCTCATCGGCGGCGATACTTTCGGCGTCATCGAGAATTGCGAAGACTGTTTTCTCGCCGTTCCCAGCCTGCCCGACTTCATCGAACAAAGCGGGCGCACCTGGAAGACCTACCAGGATGATATGCCCGACCCATGTTATACCGGCAGCACCATGCGTTATCTTCAGGAGCACAATCCCTTTGTTTATTTCGACTCCATTCGTCTCGATGCGCAGCGTTGCCGCCGCAGTGTTGTGCCGCTTGCCCAACTAGACGGCGACCTTGCCCTCAACGACCTGCCAAACTTCGTGTTCATCGCCCCCGACATTTGTTACTCTTCCAACACCTGCGACCTTCCCCTTGCTGACGCCTGGCTCAAGCAACAGATCGACAAACTTTACCCTGTGCTGGAATCTTCGGGCGAACCCTTTCTTATCATCCTTACCTGGGACGAGGGAGAATCGAACCTCGGCTGTTGCGGACTTTCCCAACCCGCAGGCGGGCGCGTCGCCACCGTTCTCATCTCCCCGCAGGTGAAGCAAAACTTCAAAGACGAGACCCCCTACTCGCATTACTCCATCCTCAAGACCATTTCCGAAGCTTGGGGGCTTCCCCAAGCGGGTCACGCCGCCGACGCCGAGACCAACCTCATCGCCGCCCCGTGGAAATGACCCGCCTCCGTATTCTCAAAACATGCCATATCTCACTTGGATATAACCCAGACCACCTGCTATACTTGCGTTTAAAATAATCCCATTCGACCAGAGGTTCTATGACAAATCGAATTCATCAGGAAATGCTCCAAAAATACGCCGAAGCCATTGTCAAGGTTGGCTTGAACCTTCGCGCCGGTCAACGCTTGATCATCACCCTTGCCGTCAATCGCGGTGTCCCGATTCAATTTGCCCCCCTCGTTCGCGAAGTGGTCAAAGCCGCGTATGGGGTCGGCGCAAAATACGTGGACGTGATTTGGGGCGACGAGGAAACCCTGCGCCTGCGCGCCCAACTTGGGCCACGTGATGCCTTTGAGGAATACCCCGTCTGGTCTGTGGAGGCCATCATGGGGATGATCGACAACGGCGACGCCTTGCTCTCCATCACCGGCGCGAATCCCGACCTCTACAACGGGATCGACTCCGAAGTTGTAGGCGCCATTCAGAAGACACACCTCAAACATTTTAGCAGGGTCACAGAAAGGGTTACCACAAACGCCGTCAACTGGTGCGTGGTTGCCGCTGCGGGTGAGGCTTGGGCGCAAAAGGTCTTTCCCGATCTTCCAGCCGATGCGGCGCAGCAGAAATTATGGGAATCCATCTTTGCCACTGCCCGCATAGATCGCCCCGATCCCATTGCTGACTGGCAGAACCATATCGTCACCTTGCGGAGCCGTGCCAAATACTTGCAGGAGAAGCACTTCACAGCCTTGCATTATTCCGCCCCCGGCACCGACTTCACCCTCGGCCTGCCTGCCGGTCACATGTGGATCAGCGCCCAGTCCATGGCGCAGAACGGCGTGGCATTCACCGCCAACATGCCCACGGAGGAAGTCTTCACCCTGCCCGATCGCAACCGCGCAGATGGCGTGGTCACCTCCACCTTCCCCCTCAGTTACGGCGGATTCCTCATCGAAGATTTTCAAGTCACCTTCGAAAAGGGACGTGTGACCAAAGTCACCGCAAAGAAGGGCGAAGCCATTTTGCAAAAACTGGTGGATACCGATGAAGGCTCGCACTTCCTTGGCGAGGTTGCCCTTGTCCCTGCCAGTTCGCCTATTGCCCAACGCGGACATCTCTTCTACAACACGCTGTTCGATGAAAACGCATCCTGCCATATTGCCATCGGGCGCGCTTACCGCTTCACCCTGACTGGTGGAGAGGAATTGACCGACGAGGAGTTCCTCGCTGCGGGGGGCAACGTCAGCATGAACCATGTCGATTTTATGATCGGCTCACCGAAGATGGATATTGACGGCATCAAACAGGACGGTTCCCGAGAGCCTGTTATGCGTCAGGGCGAGTGGGCCTTTGACGTATAAAGACCGGATGGATTTTCAAGGAGATTAGATGCCCGGAAAACCGAAACTCAATCCAGATGAATTTTTGAAAGCGGAATATGAATATATCGCCAGTACAGTGATCCAGGCGAACGAAGACCGATCCCGCGTGGCCTCGTTCTATTTTGTTTCGGTCGGTTCGCTGGTGGCAGCCATCCTCGGCTCGATTTTTTCCGCCAATGATTTGAAGAGCGTTTCGCTGGCGTTTGCAGGGCTGTTCGTTGCGCTGACCGCCCTCGGCGCTTTGACCCTTTCGCAGCTTGCCCGCTTGCGCGCCGCCTGGCATGAATCCGCCGAGGCAATGAATCAAATCAAGGATTATTACATCAGCCAGAATCAGGAAATCGCGCCTGCTTTCAAATGGAGGGCGCACACCCTTCCGCCCACCGATAAGCCGTTCAGCATTGCCAATCTCATTGCAGTTGAAGTTGCCTTGCTGGGCGCAATTACCAGCGCGGCCGCCATGTATTTTCTTCTCGCGTTTTTGGGCAATATTGCATGGTGGGGTTGGGCGCTGTTTTTTGTGACACTGATCGCCGGGTACATCTCGCTCTGGGCCTGGTACAAATACCTACTGGTGGATAATCAATAACATTCGCATTGAGCGTAGCCGAAACGCCTATCCTTCGATTACGCTCAGAATGGAGACTGGCACATGACCCGCAATTACGAAAACCAACCCCCGACCGCCTTTCAACGCATTCCCGCGCACACCCGCGACGATGCGTGGATTCGCGCATTTCTCCGCGAGCAGAAGGTCGGTCACACCGCCTATAACTGGGATGAGCAGCCCTTCGTTCATCCCAACCTGTTTTGGTTCGACGAGGAAAACCACCAGATTATTTTCCACGGCAACATCGCGGGGCGAATTCGCTCCAGTTTGGAGAAAAACCCGAAGGTCTGTGTGGAAGTGAGTGAGACGGGCAAACTCATGCCGTCGAATGTCGCGCTGGAATTTGCGTTGCAATACCGCAGTGTGATGGTCTTCGGGACGGTGCGAGTCCTCAC
>CAILWD010000434.1 GCA_903837815.1 uncultured Chloroflexota bacterium
CGCCGACGGCTTTTTGGTCAACGCTTCCAGCGGACTCCGCGCCCAGGGCTGGATGGCAGACGCCACCGGCGCTGTCGATACGAACGCCCCCGTCGAAGACATCCAAATCGACACCAACCAATCGCTTGCCAAAGCCACTGAAAACGTCCTCCTCGGCGGCAACCTGAGCGCCAACACCGACGGCACCGGCACAGTCACCGTGACGATGGGCGTATACGACTCGCTCGGCGACTTGCGCGAAGCGGCGGTACGCTTCACCCGCGGCGGCGTGGTCGGAACCCCCACCAACGTCTGGACCTGGCAGGTGATGGATACCTCGGTTGTACCGGCTGTTGCCGGCACCGGCGCAGGAACCGTCACCTTTGACGCGAATGGTCAGGTCTCTGCCAGCGCAGTGACCACCGCCGCCACCATCCCCGGCTCTGCAGGCTCCACCACCCCAATCCCCGTGACCTTTGACTTCGCCGGCATGACCCAGTTGACCGCCGCCTCCAGCGCCACCGTCACCAGCCAGGATGGCTTGGCGGCAGGCTCCGTGACCGACATCTACATTTCACCGAACGACGGCGCGATTTCCCTCGTCTATTCCAACGGGCTGATCGAACAGGTGGGGCAGGTGGCTGTGGCACGCTTCACCAATTCCGCAGGCCTGATGCAGGGCGAAGGCACAACCTTCCTCGAAGGCTTGAACTCCGGCGACGCTGAAATTGGCGCGGCGGGCGTGGGCGGACGCGGCAAGATCGCCTCCGGTCACCTCGAAGCCTCCAACGTGGACATGGCTCAGGAATTCACCAACATGATCCTCGCCCAGCGCGGCTTCCAGGCTTCGTCCCGCGTCATCACCACCTCGGATGAGATTTTGCAGGAGTTGGTTAACCTCAAGCGGTAATTGGTAATTGAGGCAACCCGCACAGTTTTCGTAAGAGCGGCAGTTGCCATTTGACACAAAAACATCCGGCGTCAGCAATGGCGTCGGATGTTTTTCGCAACTTTCGCGTCGAGCGAAGTCGAGACGCATATTGAGCAAGAACCATGCGCTTCGACTTCGCTCAGCGCGAGCATCTATTAGACGAGACTACCGCCTCTCACTCACACGATAGACATACGCCAACACATGAGCCACCACCTGATACAATTCCGGAGGAATCTCTTCACCCAAGTTCACCGCCGAAAGCGCCAGACTGAGCGCTGTATCTTCGTAGGTGGCGATGTTGTGCTTTTTCGCTTCCGCTAGAATTTGCTCGGCGACTTTGCGCTGTCCGCTGGCGATGACTCGCGGGGCGCTGTCCGCTTTGGGGTGATATTGCAGGGCGGTTGCCGTCAGCGGCTTGGGTTCGCCTTCGACGGGACGCGGAATCCGAAATCGACGGTAGCCCATTCAGACCTCGATGTTGACCGTCAGCAGGGGAGCGCCGCCCGCTGGCTGAATCTTCTCGAACGGCTGCGGCTTGCCCGCGCCGATTTGCACATCGCCCAGCAGGTAGCCCAGCCCGCCCAGCGCCGCTTCGAGCGCGGGCAGTTCCTCCTGCGCCGCCTTGCGCCATGCGGCGTCCTCCGCCATCATCGCCGCGCGGATTTGTTTGCCGACCAGCGACAGGTCAACCTCCACCGTCTCGTCGGGATTCAAATCCACTTGCAGAATCAGGCGCGTGTAAGCGGGATTGATTTTGCTCGACTCAGCGCGTGCTTCGTGAGCGATCTTCAGCCGCGCCGAAAAATTCTTCTCCCCATCCCGCAGCGCGAATCCAAGTTCAGACCATTGCCCCTGCCCCGGCGTCGGGTCGGGTTTGATATTCATCAACTGCCCGCGCCGCGCGTCGCCCAAAAATTCGCCCAGCGCCTGCGCGGCTTCCTCCTGCCCCGCCTGCTTCAATGCCGCCTGCAATTGTGCCAGCGTTGCAAGGCTTTTTGGGGGGATGGATTTTGCGCCATCTTGAATTTGTTCCAGCAGGATATTTTCGAGCGACCTGCCCAACATCTCTGCCGCCGCTTTAAGTTGACCAGCCATCTGCGGGCTTTTCCCAGCCCAAGTCACCGCCAGCGAGTTGAGCGCCTGCAAGCCCGCGTTGATCTGCCTGCGCAGTTCGGGCGGCAGATTTTGGCTCAGGGCTTGAGTCAAAGCCGCTATCAGCTGAGACAAGCCTTCGGCGGTTTGAACAGGCTGACGCGCCGCCAGGGTCAGGCTTTGGGCGGTGACGGGCAAGCCCGCCGCTTTCATTGCCGCCGCCAGGTCTGCTTCGGCTTGCCCCCATGCGCCGTAATCCGCCAGCGCATTGTTCAATTCAGAAAGCAGGCGCGGCGTGACGGGCAGATGTTGTTTGAGCAGGGCGCGGGCGAGGGTCAGCGTTTCGGATGTTTGCGGCAGGTTATGGGCTTCGAGAATTTGCCCCGTCAACTCTGCGGCTTGTGAAGTAGTACCCGCCGCTTCGCCGCGAACCAGTTTCAGCGTGACCGCCTGCCCGGATACTTGCGTGACGATAAATTGCGCCGACTGCCGCGAAGCTAGTTCTGCCGACTGGTCAGCCGAGGTGAGTTGCGCCACGAAGGGATGGCCATCCACTTCGAGGACGGCGCTGGTTCCGGTCACCGAAAGTACTTGCGCCGTGACGCGCTGAAAAACGCGCAGACCAAAATCCTGGTCTGCGGCGCTGCCAACGGGCGAGACGGGAAAGACGACGGGGAAACTCATGTTGTCGGCGGACTTCGCAAGTTCTACTTGCGGATACGAAGTAAAAGAGTCCAGAAGTTCTACTTCTGGACTCCGGGTTTATCGCAGGTTATCTTTGTTTTTGTAGAGCTCCTCGGCAAAGAGGTGTAAATCCTGAATGATTTCCGACTGGCGCATGGAAATATATTGCAAAATGACCATGCGGCTTAAGTCTTTGAATGACAACTGGGCGCTGACGCGGTAACGGTTGAACTCCACGTCGGGGGCGACGGTAACCACTTTCCCGTGCGCGTTAACCACCACATGGTTGCCCTGTGGCGGCGGCAGGGTCTTGCGAACATCACTGGAAGCCTTTTGGGTAATTTTCTTGACTTTGTGAGCCATCGAATCAGGCAGGGGAATGCTCATGGTCAGTTCGCTGCCCGGCTTGGAAAGCCGCCCCGGGAACATGGTGCTTTCGAAAAAGACACTTGCCCCATTTGCTGAAAGGTCTGCCAGGGGGGCGATAAACTCGAAAGAGGAACCTTTGAACTCAAGGCTCGCCATGATCGGTTCGCCCGGCTCCACCCGAATCTGCATCCGCTTGCCGATATTATCCTGCGCCGATTCGAAATCCGAAAGCACGGCATAATCCTTCGTCAGGCTCAACCGCAGCACTTTGGCGCGGATGACCACCGGAACCGACTCGCCCATCAGATAAGACTCCCCTTGATGGTACAGGCAGGCAATGTGATTTTTGCTGCATGGCACCTGAATTTCCGCCGCTCCCACCGAGGCAATATTTGTGTCGTAGGAAATGGGCAGCCCCTTATAAATATTCATCAACCGTATGCTGGATTGCTCGCGGGCAATCTGGCGCAGGATGCTCAGCAAGTCCATGTCATGCCCCCAATGTCGCTGCGGTCGGGTCTATGGGAACATTGTTGCGGCGAATTTCATAGTGCAGGTGCGGCCCCGTCGAATTGCCTGTATTACCCGACAATCCGATGGTTGTTCCCGCGCTGACAGAATCGCCCACCGCTACAGGGATGCTCGAAAGGTGGGCATAATAGGTCTTGTACTCACCATTTTCAACAATGACCAGATTACCATAGCCCTGGTTATTCCAACCCGCGTAGGTGACGTTGCCATCCATCGTGGATTTGACTTCCGTGCCGACAGGGATGCCGAAATCCAGACCGTTGTGACCGGGGTGAAATTCCTGGGTCAGCACCCCGCCTACGGGTCGTCCCGATGGATCGGTTTGGGCAACCCCATTCGAGATGGAGAAGCCCGACTGAGTCCCCGTTTCGGGCTCGATCTCCATTCCGCTTTCCACCAGTTTATCGAGCAGGATGAGCATGAGCAGGGGCGTGATTAGATCGCCCATGCCCGAACTCATCTGTGTTCCGGAAGACATTCCGCCGCCCATCATCATCGACGAAAAAACATCCTTGAACGACGATACGATTTCAGAGGTGGACGAATTGGAGGGGGCAGGCTGGGTAGCGCCTGCCGAAAGATTATTCGCAGCAGACACCGGGTTAATAGTATTGGTCATGATGTCCCATTCTAAAATCAAAGGCGAAGGCAGGCAGTAAACGGCGCATAAAATCGGCGTGATTTACGCGTAAATTGTTTATCCTATATTTACGGAATATTCAGCGGCGCTTTATATGAAAAGAAGGGTGGAGCCGCTATACTCGGCGCAAAGGTAAAGCCATGCAGCCCGAATTGAAAATCAGAAAAGTCCTTGGCAAAACATACCTCAACGAAAACCGCCTTGCCGATGCGCTGGACGTGTTTAGCCGCATTCTGGAGGATTACCCGGAAGATGTGGAGACCCTGCACATTTTGGGTAATATCTACCTGGCAAGCGGAGACGGAAGGACAGCCAAGACCATCTACCAGCGCGCCAGCCAGTTGGAGCCGCAGAACGAGGTCTTTCGCCGCCAAATCCTTTTGGCAGATGAGATGGGCGGCGATGATACGGAATCCATCCCTACCGATGTTTCAGCGGTGGCGCGGTTGTTGCAACGACTGACGGGTGACTCCCAACCCATCAGCGAAACCGACATTTTGCGCGCCGCAAGCCTGCTGGAGCGCATTGTTGCCAGCGACCATCCTGCCGACCTGGTTGCCAAACATCTCGACGAAATAGACCAACTCCTGCCCGCGCTGATCGAGTTGAACATCCGCCAGGCGCAAGCCGACGGTTTTACCGAGCTTGCCGAATCACTGCGCCACCTGCAAAATCATGTCCAAAATCAAATTACGGAAAGATACGCTGAACCGCCGAAATCCATGCAAACTGCCGCGGATGGATTCAAGGGCAGTATTCTTTTCCTCCTGCCGCAACCCGAACAACGCTACGCGTCCAGCCGCATGGCATTGTTGAAAGCCGCGCTCGATTCGAGCGGATGCTCCACCCTCGTCCGCCGCGAATATGTTGCAGGGTTGGATAGCCGCCCCGATGTGGTCGTCGCCAGCAATCCGCACATCGAGCCGTCCCTGCTTCAAAGCCTGTCGGCTCTCTCGAATGCGGGTGTTCCCATCCTGCTCGATTTGGATGACGATTTCGAAAAGCAACCCATTTCACATGGCGAGTACGCCGCAAAGGGGTTGGGGACCAGCGCCCGCAGCAACGCCTACACCTCGGCAATTTCGATGGCGCAGATGGTGACCGTGCCTTCGGAAACACAAGCCGAGTCTTTGCGCGAACTGGCGCAGCGTGTCAGCATCATTCCCGATGGCTGGAGCCACGCCAACAAACTGTGGGAAAAAGAACCGCACCCGCGCGGCACGTTCAACATTGGCTGGCTGGGGACAAGCGGGCAACTCGAAGACCTGGCGCTCATCCGCCGTTATGTCATCCGCATTCTGCGGGAATTTTCCAACACACGTATTGTCATCATCGGCAACCCGCAGGCATATCGCCTGTTTGAAAGCCTGCCCGAAAATCGCCGCCTGTACCTGCCCGCCGCCGCGCACGAGGAACTACCCTACCAGTTGGGTCAGTTGGACGTCCTGCTGGTTCCCCTGCGCAACATCCCCTACAACCTCTCGGCTCCCGACACGGCTCTGATGCAGGCGGGCGCGAGAGGCATTCCCTGGCTCGCTTCCGCCGTACCCGCCCATCGTCACTGGCAAAAAGGTGGGATGATCAGCGAGTCGCTGGACGAGTGGCATCTCAACCTGCGTCACCTGATTCTCGACCCCGACCTGCGCCACAAGCTGGGCGCGCAGGGCAGGGCGGCGGCGGCAACCCGCGAAATGAAGCAGGTGGTACGGCTGTGGCTCGATTGCATTCAACAAATCAGCCGCGCCAGGGTTGCGCTCGGCGCGGAGTATTGAGCATGGTCATCACTTTCATTTGCTGCAACCGCCCCACCGATTCGCTCCGCGTGCAGGTAAGATGCCGCAACCTCGCAGACGCCATCAACCGCGACGGGCAACACCGCGCCAATCTGCTGGATATGAAATCCTTTGTCGAGAATACATCCCGCGCGCAAAGGCTTTGCGGCGAGTCTGACCTGCTGGTAATCTACCGCTACCTGTACGATTCGATTCTCACCGTCGTTCAGTATTGGCAGGCACGAGATAAAAAAGTGATCGTGGATTTCGACCAGGCGTTCGACTTGCTCCCGCCCGACTCTCCCGATGCTCCATTCTGGCGGGAGGGGCGCCCCGTGGAAGGTTGCTTCAACAGCCCCAATCACATCGCCCCGCCGCCTCTCGAACAATTCAAATGGGGGCTTGCCATCCTTGACGCCGCCACGGTTGGTTCGTATCGCCTTGCCGACGATTGGGCGCGGTTTACGAAAATTTACACCCTGCCCGATTATCTGAACACCGACCAGTACCCCGCCCTGAACCAGACTCGCGAAGGAGAAATCCGCCTCGGGCTGGGATATCGCGCCCGGATCTCTGCCGCCGCATCGAGTGGATTGCTGACGGCCATCGAGCGCGTCTGCCGTCAATATCCGCAGGTCAAATTCGTGGAATTCGACCAGCCCTGTGCCGGATTAGATGAATGGGTGTCTCATCTTTCCACGTTAAACATCGGGTTGGCGCCCGCGCACGACCCATACGATATGCGGCTGGGTTCGTATGATTTGTTAGAGTTTATGATTTCGAAAATTTCATGGCTTGCCAGTTCCAACGCGCAATTTCAATCTTTATCGGCCTATGGCGACCTGGTGAAAAACACCGCCGCCGATTGGGAAACCGCCCTGCTCGATGCGGTGGACAACCTTGAAGCCCGCCGCGAAGAAGCCGGTGGCACAGCATTTCTGTTCGCGCTCAGCCACAACCTTGCCTCGAATTTAACAGCCGTCTTACAAGTGTATGACGCCATCCTGTGCCAATAGCGGAGATTCGCAATGTCTGATCTTAACTCTTCACGTTTGAACGCCGAGGGCTGGGAGATCATCCCCAATCAACCCCACAAAGTCAAGCCGTCAACCATGGTCGCCATCCGCGCTGGAAAATTTTTAATGGGGACCAGCGACGAGGACGTCCAATTTTTGCAAATCAAGGAATCAGATTGGGCGTTCGAATGGTCGGACCGCGAGTTATTTATCGCCGAACAACCCCAGCATACCGTACAACTGCCAGCTTTTGAAATTGCCCAATTCCCCGTCACCAATTCGGATTATTACACTTTTATATGGGATGCCGGCCACAGGATTCCGCGCCATTGGTCGGGGTACACCTTTCTCGACGGGATGGAAGATCATCCTGTCGTGGGTGTTTCCAAAGCCGACGCCGAGGCGTATATCCGCTGGATGAATGAAAAGACGGGGTCATCGTTCCGCCTGCCGACTGAAGCCGAATGGGAGTACGCCGCCCGCGGCGACGATGGGCGCATCTTTCCCTGGGGCAACACCTTCGATCCCTGGCGTTGTAACACCTCGGAGAGCATGAAAAAAGAAACCACCCCCGTAGGCTTCTACTCGCCCAGCGGCGACAGCGTGCATGGGGTGGCAGACATGGTGGGGAACGTGTGGGAGTGGACTCAGTCGCTCTTCATGCCCTATCCGTACCGGCCCAATGCCAACCGCGAAGAGGTCAAGCCCAACGGAAGGTACGTGGTGCGCGGCGGGGCATGGTATTACTCGCGCAAACTGGCGCGCTGCGCGGTGCGTGAAGGAGTCCTGCCCGATCATCTTTCCCCATCGATTGGTTTTCGTCTGGCGCGTTCCGCCGGTTGAGAGATTACCTGTCCGTTTTATCGTTGCGCGGCAGGGTGATTACGAAGCGTGTTCCTTTACCGGGACTGCTGTCGAATTCGATAGCTCCGTGATGTTCTTTGATGACCTGTTGACTCACTGATAACCCCAGCCCGGTGCCGTGACGGGCGTCTTTGGTGGTGAAGAACGGCTCGAAGATATGTTCCTGGTGTTCGGGGGCGATGCCTTTGCCGTTGTCCGAAAAGACAATGCGGTATTGATTGTTTTCGTACCACGTCGAAATGGTGATCGCGCCCCGCTCGTTTTCGATGGCGCCCACGGCATTCATAATCAAATTAATCCACACGCCCTTGAGTTGGTTCTGGTGGGCAAGGATGAGCGGCAGATCATCTTGCAGGGCGAGGTTCAATTTGATGCTGCGGTTTCGGATTTCGAAGTTTGACATGGCAACCGCTTCACGGATGGTTTCGTTAAGCGAAATTTCTTCGAACTCTTCGCGTTTTTCCTTGCGTGCGCTCTTCAGCAGGTTCCCCACAATTTTGGATGCCCGCACGCCGGCAGTTTCGATTAACTTCAGGGCTTCTATGGTGTCCTCGTCGGCTTCCCGTAAATCACGCAGGAGAAGTTGGGCGTTGGCTATAATGGCGGAAAGCGGGTTGTTGATTTCGTGCGCCACGTTCGCTGCCAACTGCCCAATGGATGCCAGTTTTTCGCTTTCGATCAGGTTTGCTTCCAGCATCCATTTTTCGGTTACGTCGTCTTCAAAGACAATCGCCTGGTTGATTTGCCCATAGTTTTGACGAATGGGGACGGTGGTGATTTCCCATTGGATGAAGGTTTCCTTTGGCTGCCACTCGCGCAGGCTGCGCACTGCAGGAATGCCATTGAAGGCTTCGGCAACGCGGCATAATGGGCAGGGGCTTTGCCGCGCATACAAACCTTCGTAGCATTTTGTTCCCACCAGTTTTTGCGGCGTCGAATTAACCCGTTCACTGCGACGGTTGTTGATAATCATAATGTTATATGAACGGTCAATGGAGTAGATGCAACTGGGGATGTTATCGAAGAACGTCCGCAATGTGTTGCGCGAGTTTAGGATTTCCCACTGGCTTGCTTCCAGCGCCGCCTTGCTTATGGTTAATTGATTGGTGTGCTCCATGGCAAAGATGGCGTTGGCGACCAGCTTTACCATCAATTGCAGGAACCGGGCGCGGCGGTCATCCTTTTTAAGTTCGGACAGGGGATTGATGAAAACCATGGCGCCCAGAATGTTGTTATTCACCGTCAGCGGAGCGAGAATCACACTATGGATGGGCAATATGCACCCCGTTAGAAGCGGATCGGTTTCGCGTAAAGACAGCGAGTCAAATTCGAGGGTGGCGATGTTGGGCGAGAGCGCGCTGCAAAGATGGCTGCCTTTGGCGAGAAAGGTTTGTTCTTTCTCCCATTCGGCAGTTGTGGGAGCCAGGGTTTTTCTGGTTGCAAGGTTGGGGTTTTCGAAATCGAACAATACCAACAGGGCCTCCCTGGCTTCCACGTAATCGCGAATATTCTTCAGGGCGCGCGCTTGCATGGTGTTCTGGCTGCCGTAGGTGTTTTGATCGCTTACAAAAGTCTCGTAGAATTTGAGTTCGATGTTGTTGTATAGCGTTTGCTGTTTGTAGTGGTAAAGACGAGTCAGGTTGTGGACACGCAGTCTTAATTCCTGTCCATCGAAAGGCTTGGAGAGAAAATCATCTGCCCCCGCTTTGATCCCTGCCATGCGCGACTCGCTGTCATCAAGGGCGGTCACCAGTACAACGGGCACATCTGCCAGGCTGGGGATGGCGCGTAGCTTCTGGCAAACTTCGAACCCGTTCAAGCCGGGCATCATTACGTCAAGCAGGATCAAATCTGGCAGTATCTTTTCGGCAATGGCGATTGCCTGTTCCCCGTTTTCAGCAATATGTAATTCGTATTTTTCAGTAGATAGAATCGATTCGATGACATCTCTGCTGCTAATTTCGTCATCCACAATCAAGACACGCGGCGGCGTTTCAGCGGTTTTGAGGCTGGCTGTCATTTTAGCGGGGTATGTTGTTCTTCGGATTGAATGGTGTAGCCGTAACCTTGCACGGTTTTAATGAAGATCGGATTCTTGGGGTCTTCTTCCACCGCTTCACGGATGTTTTTGATATGCACCCGTACCAGGTCGGTACTGCCCGTGTTCGAGGGGTAGTCCCAGACTTCGTCGAGCAGCAGAGAGGGGGAGAAGATTTTGTTGGGGTGGGTCATCAAATGATAGAGCAGGGTATATTGAACCGGGGTGAGACGAATCTTGCCTTTGGCTGGGCTGGTAAAGACGTAACTGCGCGTGTCCAGCGCGTATTCTCCGATGCGAATGATGGGATCGGGCGTGGTTTTGTGAGACGCTGGCGATCCATCTACCACAGCCGAGCCTGACTCGGGGCGCAGGGGGCTGGTGCGCCGCAGAATGGCTTTGACTCGCAGGAGCAGTTCGTCTACGTTGAAAGGTTTGGCCAGGTAATCGTCGGCGCCGACGCTCAGCCCGATGATTTTATCTTCCACCTTGTTCTTGGCGGTCAGGAAGATGATGGGCACATCTTTCAGCAGGGCATCTTCGCGCATTTCCTTGCAGACGGTAAAGCCGTCCATGCCGGGCATCATCACGTCCAGCAAAACCAGGTCGGGAACTTTGCGGCGGGCGGCTTTGAGCCCGGCCACGCCGCTGTTTACCACCTGCACATGATATTCATTTCCACGCAGACAACGCTCGATGGTTCTTGCCACCAGACTATCATCTTCGATAACGAGGATGTTGGATAAACTCATAATAACCTCCTGCCGCGATTATAGTTCGATTGAGGATTGGAATGGATTTATCTTGACAGGGCTTATGCAGAATGACGCTTTTCTCTGCTAATCTTTGCAACTTCGCAATTGGCGTAGATTAGCGGTTTCTCTGGTGGTTTTGCATAAGTCGTGCTTGAGATGCCTCGGTCTCATTATACAACCGGCCGGCGCATAATGGGTTGCTGTAATGATTTTGCCATCCCCCTGCCCTGCCAGATGCGCCCTCTTTTCCATTCTGCTTGCTTTTTTGTCTCTGGAAGTGGCATGGATATGGATTTTTATCGTCCCATTGCCGCTGCGCCTGCGCTTTGATTGAACTCCTTCCCCAACTCGCTTTCCTGCCAGAATTATTGATAAAACCATCCAAAGGCATTGTCGCTGGTAAAGTCACTTTTGCCATGAAGCATCTCTCAAGTTACTGCTTTTTTTACAAGCGCAATGATCTTCGCCTCTTCGGCGGAGGTCAACCTGACCAATGCGAAGGATGCCGCCCACATGTTCCCGTCGTCGAGTTTCGCGTCGGGTTGGAAGCCGAAGGTTGCATACCTCACGTTGAATTTGCCAGCCGCTTGAAAGAAGCAAATGACCTTGCCTTCCTTGTCCGCATAGGCGGGCATTCCGTACCAGGTTTTCGGCATGAGTTCGGGCGCGGCGGCGGTGACGATCTCGTGAATCCGCTTCGCCAGCGAGTTGTCTGATCCCTTCATTTGCGCGATGGCTGCCAGGGCTGCTTTCTCGCCTTCCTTCCGGTTCCTGCTTGCGCGCGCTTCCGCCTTCATCTCCTGGGCGCGAGCCTTCATCGCGGCTTTTTCTTCGGCTGTAAATCCCTCAGACTTGCGTGTGTCTTTCTTTGTGCTCATGGAAATCTCCTTATTACCCGATGTTACGCACTATTCAGGTTAACCGAAGTTGCCTAACAGAAAGGCCGGCAGTTTGAAAGAAACCGAGGAGCAAGTCTGGGCGACGACGTAAGCGAGCAAAGCCGAGATCGAGCATGGTGCGAATTTCTTCTTTACTTGCAGGAC
>CAILWD010000435.1 GCA_903837815.1 uncultured Chloroflexota bacterium
CACCCCCTTCTGCCCCTACGGACCAGCGCTGATCGAAATGACAAAAGCCAAGGCAGTGGAAGCGCTGAATACGCCCGTCAACATCGAGATGGGACTGGACCCGTGGGATTTTTCGATGATGGAAGACCCGTCTGCTCTGGATTGGGGAATGTACTCGTAGCCAGCAACAGATTTACCGGTTGAACAACTGAACGGCAGAAAAATACAAGACGCCATCCGACTGGATTGGCGTCTTGTTTGTGTAATCCGCAAGGCAGGGCTTACGATTCTTCTTCGTTGTTTTTCCAATGCATGGCATGAGGCTCGTCCCCTTCGCCGAAGCACGAAATAATGATCAAAGCCGTGGCAACCGTCGCGCCTGGATTCTTCCACCTATGCTTCAGTCTCGATTCAAATAACAGGCTATCCCCAGGGTCGAGGTTGTAAAACTGTTTATCCACAAAATATTCCAGTTTGCCGCGCAGGCAAAACACGAACTCATGCCCCGAGTGGACGATATTGCGCGTGCCACTCGACGCGCCGGATTCCAAAGTCAACATAAAGGGTTTGATGTGACCGCCAAAATTCTCCCCGCCCATCCCTTCGAAAACACCGCGTGTGAAAGTCATGCGGGAGCGCTCATCCGCTTTCAGGAAGATGATCTGTTTTTTGGCGCTTTCCTCGCCAAAGAATGCGGTGATGGAAACACCCAAAGCATCCGCCAGTTTGTAGAGGGTGCTGACCGAGGGCGAAGTCTTGCCGCGCTCGATCATACTTAGCGCATTGGCGGAGAGTCCGCTTCTGGCGGCCAGTGCGCGCATCGAAATACCTCGCGACTCGCGCAGTTCTCGCAAACTGGCGGCTACATCGACAGAAGCCGCTTCACGCATGAATGATTCCATGTTTTCTCCTGTTCTCAAGACTCTAAGGAACTGGTCTCAAAGTGGCGGAAGAATAACACAAAATCAAAGAGGCGTGGGGAGGAAAACACGTCACATTTCCTTCGTTCGTCGTATAATCAAGCAAATCGAAAATGGAGGACAATTAGATGCCTCGTCCCCTTCGCGTTTTTCTCTGCCATGCCCGTGAAGACAAATTCATCGTGCGTGAACTGTATCGCCAGTTAACCGCCGAAGGCTGGATGGATGTTTGGCTGGATGAGCAAAAACTCTTGCCAGGACAGGAATGGGACATCGAGATCGAGAAAGCTGTTGAACAAGCCGATGTGGTGATCGTTTGTCTTTCGAATAAATCGATTGACAAAGAGGGATACGTACAAAAGGAATTGCGTTTTGTCCTCAACATTGCAGATGAAAAACCCGAAGGGTCGATCTTTGTAGTTCCCCTGCGGTTGGATGATTGTGTTGTGCCGCGCCGCATCCGTGCCTGGCAATACGTGGATTACTTCCCCAAGATTAACCAAACGTGGGCGTATCAGCGTTTAATCGAAAGCCTGAGACTTCGCACAGCAAAACTCGATATATCCATTGACAAATCCATGACCGATGTTAAGCCTCAGCGTAATACGTTACGATCACACGGTATTCGAGTTTATATGATTATTAGCGCAATAATTGTTACTATACTTATGCTTTACTTTGGCACCCTTTTTCTTAGCGATATTTTGGCTCCTGCTACCGAACCACCTGCCGCAACAGAATCTCCGGATAACCAAATGACGATGGTCTTTGTGCCGCAAAGCGAATTTACAATGGGCAGCGAAGGTTATGACGATGAAAAACCCATTCACATGGTTACTCTTGATGCCTATTGGATTGACCAGACCGAAGTAACCAACGCCATGTTTGCCAAATTTATCGTTGCCACTGGATACGAGACGGAATCTCAAAAGAAAGGAAAATCACATATATTTCAGAGTGGGGTATGGATAGAAACCAATGGAGCAGATTGGCAACACCCGACCGGCCCAAACAGTAATATTTTCGGCAGGGAGAAACACCCTGTAATCCATGTTTCATGGAACGATGCGACTGCATACTGTGAATGGCGCGGTGATAGGCTGCCCACTGAATCTGAATGGGAGAAGGCTGCACGTGGAACAGACAAAAGGACTTATCCCTGGGGAAACAAAGCGCCAAATAATACCTTGCTAAACTACAACTTTAACATTGGCGACACAACGGAAGTTGGCAAATATTCTGACGGCATAAGCCCACTTGGCGCATTGGACATGGCAGGCAATGTTTGGGAATGGGTGGAAGATTGGTACAGTGATACTTATTACCAAAACTCACCCTCATCAAATCCTCTTGGACCTGATGCCGGCATTAATAAAGTGGTGCGGGGCGGTTCGTGGAGCGACGTCGAAGACGGCGTGCGAGCTTCCTACCGCGGCGAGCACGACCCGTCGAATGCCAAGAGCAGCCTTGGTTTCCGTTGCGCCCGCTCACAACCATAGTTCTGCAATTCTGTATTCTGGAATTCTGAAAAACTGAAGCGAAGGGGCGGGAGGCTCTGCTTAAATTCGCGGATGGTTGATTGAAATCAAAGACCTCCGAGTCGCTTTGCGAAACACCCGGAGGTCTTTCCTATTCCCTGTTCAACTATTCTCTACTCATCTCATTTATGCAACTTCTTCGCCGCGATAAAACTCAGACCCTTCTCGGTCAGCGCCCAGGCGGAGCGATTGCAGGCGTCCACTTTGTCGAGGTAGTTGATTCTCAGGTTGTCCCAGTCACCGCTGGCGATGACCTCGTCCTTTGCGCGGAAGTAGTCGAGGATGTCGGAGAGATGGGCACGGGTCACGTCCACTTCGGGGTCGCCGCCTTCGTGTTTGGCGGCAATGTTCGCCACGTGGTCGGCAATCTCCACCAACTCGGCGCGGCGGTTGTACGGCTGGATGACGATGCTCTTCTGCGGCTCGGTGATGTGATGCTCGAAGCGCACGACCTTCTCGAAGCCAAGCGCCTGACGAAATTCAGCAGTCAATTCCATCGTCTGGTTATTGATCGA
>CAILWD010000436.1 GCA_903837815.1 uncultured Chloroflexota bacterium
TATGCGCAAATAGGAAAAATGGAAATATGAAAAGCATTCTAATATTCACTATACTCCATTTTTCATTAAACTGATAGCAACTCCGCAATTCCCGATATGAGAAAAAGGGTAAACTGAAAAAGGAAAAAACCGTATGGTATTTTCCTTTTCAATTCCATTAGGACTTACGCAAAACGCCCAAAGAGACCGCTAATCCGCGCCAATCTGCGCGAATTCGTGTAAACCCGTGACAAAAACATTTCGGGGATTGCTGGATTTAATTGTTAATCTGCGATATGGAATTGCCGAGTTTCGATATACTCAAGCGGCTATCAAGTTGATTTTTATGCCATTTCTCACTTGACCATCCCCCCTTCCCGTCCTACAATTCAATCGTCAAATCATTCAAAACTCAACTCTCATAAAGGAGAATTTCAATGTCCGACTATTTATTTCGCGGTACCCTCGAAGAACTCGACCCTGACGTTTACGAACTGACCCAACTCGAAGCGGAGCGGCAGGCGCGCAAACTAATTTTGATCCCCTCCGAAAGTCAGGCTCCGCTCGCGGTGCGTGATGCGATGGGATCGGCTTTCCAGAATATCTACGCCGAAGGGTATCCCAACGACACGACCCGTTTTCAGCCACAGGATGAAATCCTCGATTATGCCGCCCAGTTGACTCATTACCGCCGCTACGCCGACCCGCGCTATTACAAGGGCGTGGAGTACGCCGACCTGATCGAGTCACTGGCGATCTGCCGCTGCGCCGAAGCCTTCGCCGCCAATGGCGTCACCGCCGACCAGATCTCCGTCAACGTGCAGGCGCTTTCGGGTGGACCCGCCAACAACGCCGTGTACCATGCCCTCGTCAAGCCCGGTGACACGGTGATGGGCATGAACCTCTTCTTCGGCGGACACCTCTCGCACGGTTCCCCGGTCAACCGCTCGGGCAAATACTTCAACATCGTCCCCTACACCATCGACCCGGTGACCCAGCAAATCGATTACGACGCCGTGATGGCTTTGGCAAAAGAACACAAGCCGAAGATGCTCATCGCCGGCTATTCCTCCTACCCGTGGATTCCCGACTGGAAGAAATACCGCGAGATCGCCGACGCGGTGGGCGCCTACCTGCTGGCGGACATCGCCCACATCGGCGGCTTGGTGGCGGCGGGCGTCGTGCCCTCGCCCATCGGTTATGCCGACGTCATCACCTCGACCACGCACAAGACCCTGCACGGTCCACGCGGCGCGATCATCATGACCACCAACAAGGAACTGGGCAAACTGATCGACAAGGCGGTCTTCCCCGGTGAACAGGGCGGACCTCACGTCCATATCTTTGCCGCGCTGGCGCTGACCTTCAAACTGGCGCGCACGCCCGAGTTCAAGGTCTTGCAGGAGCAGACCATCAAGAACGCCGTCGCCATGGCAGACCAGCTCAAGAAACGCGGACTCACCATCCCCTACGGCGGGACGAATTGTCACATGCTCAACATCGACTGCCGCACGATCAAGTCACCCGACGGCACGACCCTCTCCGGTGACCGCGCTGTGCGCATCCTCGATTTGGTGGGCATCGTCGCCAACCGCAACACCATTCCCGGTGACGCCGCCGCGCTCGACCCTTCTGGCGTCCGCATCGGCACGCCGTGGATCACCCAGCGCGGATTCGACGAAGCCAAATGCCGCCAACTGGCGGATGTCATCGCCGACGTGCTGCTTGCCGCCGCGCCGCATCGCATCGAGACGCCCAACGTCAAACGCACCAAGCGCCGCGCCAAGGTGGATTTCAACGTTCTCGAAGAAGCCCGCTTGAAGGTCCGCGCAATGGCTGAATCTGCCGGCGTGGATTTCAAACCCACGACTCACGGCTATCCCCATTTCTTTTACGTGGACGATAAGTCCAGCGGCGTCTTCGACATCTACGGCTTCCGCGTGCGCCAATTCTTGAACTACACCCTCACCAGCGACATCTCCGCGCTCAAAGCGGGTGACACGCAAGCGACCAAAGTCATCACCCCGCGCGGCGAAGTGACTGGCGCGCTGACCTGCGTAGACTTGACTCACTTCCGCTTGAGCGTCCCAGCCGAACAGGGCGGACTCGTCGGCGCCTGGCTGCGCGACCACTCCGACGGTTACACCTCCGTCAATCTGGATGGCAAACCCGATTATTCGCCGGTCCACATCCCAGGTCTGGTCGTCGTTGCCGACTCGAAGGAGAAGTCCGCTAAAGCCAAGGGCGAAGCCGCGTCAGACATCAAGCCGTTCTACATCGGCATGAGCGGCGGGACCGGCAAGGAACTTCCCAGCTTCCAGTGGGAAGAAAAAGAATCTCCCCTGCGCCGCACGCCGCTTTATGAAGTTCACAAACAATCGGGCGCGAAGGTCATCCCGTTTGCGGGTTGGGAAATGCCCGTTTGGTACTCGTCTGTTTTGGAGGAGCATCTCGCCACACGTCAGGCGGCGGGGCTCTTCGACGTCTCGCACATGGGCGTGTATCACATCGAAGGCGCGGATGCCGCCGCCTTCCTCGACAGCGTGGTCAGCAACGACGCCGGCAAACTGCGCCCCGGCAACTCGCTCTACACCCACTTCCTGACCCCCGACGCGAAGGTCATTGATGACACGCTGATCTATCGCCGCGCCGACGACAAATACCTGATGGTGGTCAACGCGTCGAACGACGACAAGGATCGCACATGGCTGGAATCTGTCCGCGATGGCAAGGTGAAAGTGGATAACGCCCGACCCTGGGCGCGGACCTTCGGCTACGAAGCCGTCATCCTCAACCTGCGCGACCCGAAAGCTGGTTCTGACATGCGGGTGGATATCGCCCTGCAGGGACCGAAGTCGCGGGACATTTTGCTCGCCATGGGGGTAGACACGGAAACACGCGCAAAGGTAATGAAGTTGAAGCGTACCGAACTTTGCGACGCTGTGATTGGCGGCTTCGACCTGATTGTTTCGCGCACGGGCTACACGGGCGAGAAGATGTCGTTTGAGTTGTTTGTCCACCCCGAACGGGCTGTCGATTTTTGGAATGCGGTTATGAAGGCGGGCGAACCCTTCGGCGTCAAACCGATTGGCTTGGGCGCGCGCGACTCGCTCCGCACCGAAGCGGGACTCCCGCTCTACGGTCATGAGATGGGCGACGGCTCGGGCAAGTTTGGGCAACCAGATTTGGGCGTCGGCGAGAGCGGATTCGGCGGCTACGTCAAATACTACAAGCCGTGGTTCATCGGTCGTGAGGCGCTGATCGCCAGCGAAGAAAAACGCAAGGGCGTGGTGGTCCGCTTCCGCTTTGCCGAGAAGGGCGTGCGCATGGCTCACAACGGCGACCCCGTGCTCGACAAGCGCGGCAAGGTCATCGGCTGGGTGACATCCTGCGCCGTGGACGCCGAAGGCTATTTGACCGGTCAGGCATACGTCGAGTTGAAGTCTGCTGAAGTTGGCACGCCGATTGCGGTCTTCCAGTCTGCCCCCAAGGATGCCAGCAAGGCTCCCGCCGAGTTGAAGAGCGGCGACAAGGTCAACCTGCCCACCCCGGCGGTCGTCGTCAGTCGTTTCCCGATGTAAACAAACCCAAAACCTTTTACCGCGAAGCACGCAAAGGGCGCAAAGAAAAGATTTTAAAACTTGGCGTTCTTAGCGTTCTTCGCGGTTCATTTTTTCTTTGTCGGAGGCATTTGCCCATGAAGGTCGTTTGGCTGGGATGGGAAGAGATTTACACCACGCGCCGCGTGCAGGAGGCGGCAAAAGCGCAGGGTCTGGAGTTGGACGCCTGCAATATCCATGATGTCAGTTTCAGCGTCGAGGGCGGAAAAGCCAATGCCTTTGCGTTTGGCAGGAACCTGCTCGAATGTTATGACGGGCTGGTGGTGCGCACCTTTTATCCGTACATCTCCGAATCCCTGACCCTTGCCCGCCTCTTCCGTGACGCGGGCAAGGTTGTCATTGACGAGAGTCTCACCGACGAAGGCTACGCCGTCAGCAAAATGCATGACCATCTGGTGCTGGCGGAACATGGAATCCCGACGCCGCGCACCTGGCAGGTCTTCAACCCGCGTCAGGTGGAGGAGCTTGCCGAGGAGTTGACCTATCCCTGCCTGTTGAAGGGAGTACACGGCGCGCGCGGCGAACACGTCTATGTGGCGGAGAATGCCGAACAGCTACACCGCCGGCTGTGGCATTATCCCTACGGCGAGTTGATGTTGCAGGAGTACCTCCCCGCTGCCGAGGACTACCGCGTGATGGTGGTCGGCTACCGCGCATTGCCGGTCATGGTCAGCCGCAAACCGCCCAAAGGCGACTTCCGCACCAACTACGCCATCGGTGGTCGGTTTGTCCGTCACGAGTTGAGCGAGTTCCCTGCCTTCCAGTCCCTTGCGGAAAGCGCCGCCCGCGCCCTGCGCCGCGAATTCACCGCTGTGGACATCCGCCTCAAAGGCGACCAGCCGCTGGTGCTCGAAGTCAACCGCCAGCCAGATTTCGAGGGCTTCGAGCGCGCCACGAAGTTCGATGTGGCGACGGAGGTGGTGCGGTATATTTGTCAGAGGGTGGGGAAGTAACGAAAAAATGGGGTAGCGCATAGCTGTCCCATTTCCTGCAAAAATCAAAAAAATTATTTTTCCCCTGAGTTGAATTGCACTAACTTATCCCAGTTAATCTTTCCATTTTGTAATGGTCACAAAAGGGATGAAAAGTTGTAAGATTGGCATATGAAAAGCAAACGAACCTATTTTCCGCCGACGACAGTCCAACAGAGGAAACTACTGTTCGAGA
>CAILWD010000437.1 GCA_903837815.1 uncultured Chloroflexota bacterium
ATCGTAGCTTAAGTCAATCTCGCCCTGCCATTCGATGGAGCCAGAGATTACGCGGACTGTTTTGAATAAGGCGGCGTTTTGTAACCGTGAAAACACTCCTTTGTTCAGGTAGGGCTTTACGTCAAAGATGCGTTTTTCTCCGTTTTCGAATGTCAGCAAAAGACAATGCTCTTCCTGTGGCTGGACAGATTTTACGTACGGGTTCATGCTTTCTCCTATTTCAGAGGATCAATCTTGAAGACTTCCTCTCCATTGACCGCCAACTGCCAATTGGCATTTAATTCCTCGCGATGAATTTCGATCCATGCTTGTACAAGGTGAGTCTTGTTCTTTGAAAATACGCCCGCAAGCAGTTTTCCGTCCGCAATGCTGAATACCGCTTTATCGCTTCCATGTTCGACGTGAATATGGGGAACATGGTGTTGTTTGTTGTCGGCATAGTACATGCGGACAATGATGCCGTAAAACATCGAAAGGATTGGCATATTAATTTCTCTTGTCTGCATTATATCCCGACTGAGTAACCTCTGTGGGATGAAGAGCAGGAAAAGCAGAAAAATCGTTCCATAACAAATTCCTCCCCGGCCAGTGTGGATGATAAAATATCCACGCTGCTTTTTAATCTCTGTACGGAAAACCCATGTCCAAACTTGAAAATAAAGTTGTTCTCATCACAGGCGCATCATCTGGCTTCGGCGAAGACGCCGCTTTGATGTTTGCCGCCGAAGGTTGCAGAGTGGTGCTTGCGGCGCGGCGCATCGACCGCCTGCAAAACCTGGCCGCCAAAATTCAAGACGCGGGCGGGGAATCCATTGCCATCCCTGTGGACATCGTCGACCTTGCCGAGGTGCAGAACCTGGTGCAGACCACGCTCGACCTTTACGGTCAGATCGACATCCTCTTTAACAACGCGGGCATCGGGCGCGTCGACTGGTTTGAATATCACACTCCCGAACGCGACATCGACACCCTGATCAACGTCAACCTGATCGGGCTGATGCAGGTCACGCGCGAGGTGGTGCCGTACATGCTGGCGCGGGGCGAGGGGCACATCATCAACATGGTTTCTGTCGCCGGGTTGATGTCGCCGCCGCTCATTGCCGGTTATTCTGCCAGCAAGTTTGGCGTGCGCGCCTTCACCGATGTTTTGCGCCGTGAAGTCGCACCGTTTGGCGTCAAAGTCAGCGGAATTTACCCCGGTCCCGCTTCCACTGAATTTGGCCGGCACATAGGAAAAAATGTGGCGTATGCCTCGCTCCGCTCGAAGGTCAATGTCCACATGACCTCCAAGTATGTTGCCAGCCGCGTGATCGACGTTGCCAAACGTCCGCGTCGTATGTTGATCATCCCTTGGTGGTTCCGCATTTTTTACATCTTCGATACGCTTTTCCCCGCAGTCATGGACTGGATCTATTATTACTACGTAAGAAAATATCATACGCTGGATGAGGAGAAATAAATGACTCTTGCCCGTCTCGAAAGTTTGACCGCTTCGCTGCTCCGCTCGAAGCTGGATGCCGTTGTCCTGAATCCCGGTCCCACGCTGACGTATCTCACGGGACAGCAATTCCATCTGATGGAACGCCCCGTTGTGTTGTTCGTCGCTCCGGGCAAAGACCCTGTGCTGGTTCTGCCCGAACTCGAAGCCCTCAAAGCAGATCAACTCCCATATAAGGTGCAGGCTGTTACCTATGGCGAGACTCCCTCGGAATGGGACGACGCTTTCCGCAAGGCTGCCCAGGTTTTGGGTTTGGATGGGAAGCAGATTGGCGTTGAACCGCGCCAACTCCGCCTGCTGGAATTTCGTTATGTAAAAGCAGGCGCGCCCGAAGCAGAGTTCCCCGACGCCAGCGAAACGCTTGCCCAACTGCGGTTGAGAAAAGACAAAGCCGAAGTGGATGCGATGCGCCATGCGGTGAAGATCGCCCAGGACTCGCTCGAAGCCGTCATCCCGCTGATCAAGATCGGCATGACCGAGCGCGACCTGGCAAACGAACTGGTAATTCAGTTATTTAAACACGGCTCCGATCCAGAACTACCCTTCCCGCCGATTGTCTCTTCGGGGCCGAACTCCGCCAACCCTCATGCTTCTCCTTCCGATAGAACACTACAAGCCGGCGACATGCTGGTTGTAGATTGGGGCGCGGCGTACCAACATTACATCTCCGACCTCACGCGCACTTTCGCGGTGGGCAAGGTGGATGCGGAATTTCAGAAGATTCACAACATCGTCCAGGAGGCGAATGCCGCAGGTCGCGCTGCGGGCAAGCCCGGTGTTCCCTGCTCTGCAGTGGATATTGCCGCGCGTGAAGTCATCGAAAAATCAGGCTACGGGAAATACTTCAACCACCGCACGGGACACGGCATCGGCATGGAGGCGCACGAAGACCCGTACATGCGCGGCGACAACCTGCAACTATTGGAGACCGGCATGGCATACACGGTCGAGCCTGGCATCTACCTGTCCAACCGCAACGGCGTCCGCATCGAAGACAATATGGTCGTCACCGAAAACGGCGCGGAAAGCCTGAGCGACATGCCGCGCGACATAAAGGAGGTGGGCTAATAATGAACATTAAGGAAATCAATCGAGATTACGGCAGGCATTTCCTGGTTGTTGCCGCCATTTTTGTTTGGGCCCTTATAATCCATTCCTTCTTCGTAAATGGGTATATCGAAACCTGGTATAAATGGCATTTCCCGGCGAAGATGCCGCCCTTTAGTGATTTTCGGCTTATCCCATCCAGCGCTGAAGCGTTTCGCATGGGATTGGACCCTTCTGTGACGAATCCAACCAACCCCCGGGGGCACCTTTTCAATTACCCCAAGGCATGGTACATCTTTTTTTTCACCGGCATCACCCAGGATGATACCATTTGGATTGTGACAACCATGCTGGTTACTTTTTTTCTTGTGTTATTCGCTTTCCCAGAGAAACTTTCAGTTTTAGACGCCCTGTTGATGTTGGGGCTGTGTTTTTCTCCTGCTGCGATGCTCTTATATGAGCGGGGCAATGTGGATATGGCCATGTTTACTCTTTGTGGCGCTGGCATCTTGCTGGCGCGTAAGATGCCCTGGTGGGCAGTGTTGACATTATCTGTAGCGGCAATATTCAAGTTGTTTCCCTTTTTTGGCATTGGGATATTCCTGAGGGAGAACAGGAAGGATTTCTATAAATACGCTCTTGCTTGCGCTTTATTGCTTGGCGTGTACCTTGCCTTGACTTATCAAGACTTGTCTGTCGCATGGAATTTGACACAAAGGGGAACATACCTATCGTATGGAGACCAGGTTATCTTCACCCTTTACTGGGCATATTTGCGTTATTACCTGCTGCGCGTGATGAGCGAAGAACAGATTATCTCCCTGCTGGCGGTCCTGCCTCACGTGGCAGCCCTGGGCGTACTGGTCTTTTCCTATTGGATTGGCGCTGGAAACAAACAGCCGCTAACGACAAAAGTAAAAGGAAACCTCGACGCTTTTCGCATGGGGGCTTTTATTTTTATCGGCACTTTTCTGCTTGGCAACAACTGGGATTACCGCCTTGTATTCTTGATATTTACCATTCCCCAACTTTCTGGATGGCTCTTTGACGGAGAACGCCCGGTCAGACCCGCAGCGTTTGTTGTACTTCTATCGATTCTGGCTTCCTGTTGGTACACAACCATTTCAAAATATTTTTTCGTTCTAAGCGATTCCCGTTATGGCTTGGGCTTTGCCACCTATGATGAGATTGCGAATTGGCTTGTCTTTGCAGGACTAACCTATTTTATTGCTTGGTCCGCACCACAATGGGTTCGCTCATGGGCATGGAAGCCATTTTTTATGAATCAGCAAACCGCGCAATTCAAAAAATGACGACCATCCGGCGCGCAACGCCTGAACAAGCTGGGGAATTGACCGCCCTTACTACTCCCTCAAACACGACAGCGGATTCCTCTGGCTCGATAACCTCTGGATTCTGCCCGAATTCACCGCGTGCGGAATCGGCGGCAAACTTTTTCGACACGCGCTCGAAAGAAACCGCATGTTGGGCGCGGTTATCTTAAGAATCGAAGCCGAACCGAACGCCCAAAATTTCTACGAAAAGATGGGGGCGCGAAAAATCAGTGAGCATCACACCGAGGTCGACGGTCAGCCGCGTGTGTTGCCTGTGATGGAAATCAGTTCGGTACAGAATCTGTGATTCCCTTTGTGAATTTGTTATACTCACGCCATGGCTGATGACCTTCATTCGCCTTATGTGGGACGTTGGGTTGCCCGCCTGCGCGGAAAAATCATCGCGCAGGGAAATACTCCCGAACAAGTCTTGCACGCGTCACAACAAAGCCATCACAAGGAAAGACCAGAGATCATCTTCATGTTTCCGCTTCCCCCGCTGGTAAAAAAAGTTTTGGATATTCTGCCCGCCGCACAGGAGATTTACCTTGTCGGCGGCGCGGTGCGCGACGCTTTTCTCTCCCGCCCTTCCTACGACCTCGATTTTGCCCTGCCCGCGAATGGTATTTCCCTCGCCCGTAACGTTGCCAACGCCCTCGGTGCGGACTTCCTCGCCTTGGATGGTGAACGTGACACAGGACGAGTCGTTGTCACAGCGGAAGATGACTCGCGCACATTTCTTGATTTTGCCGTTTATCGCGGCGCGGGTTTGATCGAAGACTTGCGCGGACGTGATTTCACGATCAACGCCATCGCCTACAACCTGCGCGATGAAACCATCATCGACCCAACCGAAGGCGGCAAAGACTTGCGGGCAAAGGTCATCCGTGCTTGTGCGCCCACATCCCTATCCGATGACCCTGTGCGGATTTTGCGCGCTGTGCGTTTGGCCGCATCCCTCGATTTTCACATCGAAAAGAATACTCGTGAGTTGATGAAACAATCCACGAGTGACTTGGGACGCATCTCGCCCGAACGCCTGCGCGACGAGATTTTCAAAATGCTAGGTGGTCCCAAACCCGACGCTTGTATGCGCGCGCTCGAAATGCTCGGCATCTTCCCTTATCTCATGCCTGAACTCTCTGCCATGAAGGGCGTGACCCAATCCGAACCGCATGTGTACGATGTGTGGACTCACACCTTGTCCGCGCTGGATTATCTCGACCAGACCATCTCTGCGCTGCGGGTTGGTTACGACGCCGAGAAAACCAACGACATGTTCACCGGTCTGCTTGGCTTGCGGCTGGGACGTTACCGCGAGCAGATCGCAAAGCACTTTGCCGAACCGCTCAACCCCGACCGTTCCCTGCGTTCCCTGCTTTTCTTCGCAACCCTGTATCACGATGTTTGCAAGCCTGAGACCAAAACGGTGGAAGACTCGGGGCGTATCCGCTTTTTCGACCACGACGAAAAAGGCGCGGAAGTCGCCGCCGAAAGACTGCGCTCCTTCAATCTGAGCAACGATGAAATCGAGCAAGCGCGAGTTATCATCAAAAACCACATGCGGATTCACGCCTTCGCCGACCGTCTCGAAAGGGATAAGCAGACCCCCTCGCGCAAAGCCATCTATCGCTTCTTTCGTGACAGTGGCAAGGCGGGCATCGACCTTGTTCTGTTTGCGCTGGCAGATGTCCGCGCCACCCGCGCCCACGCCCTGACTGTCGAAAGTTGGACGGTCTATCTCGACATCGCCCGAATCCTGCTGGAAAATTACTACGAAAAGCCCGAAGAAGTCATCTCCCCGCCGCGCTTGTTGGACGGCAATACCCTGATGAAGGAACTCGGCATCAAACCTGGCCCCATTGTCGGGCAGTTGCTGGAATCCATCCGCGAGAATCAGGCGGCGGGAAAAATCGAAACCCTCGATCAGGCGCTGGCGTTCGCCCGCGAGGAGTTGGCGAGAATTACGTCCTGAGCGTAGTCGAAGGACGAATAATTTAACTTCGCTTCGACTACTCTCACACCGTCCCGATGCTCCTTCGGGAGTGCGAAATATGGAAAAAGGTGAATCATGAACTACGTTTTCTTCGACCTTGAAACTCAAAACCTTTTTGAAGATGTCGGCGGACAGGACAATGTCGCCAAATTGAAAGTCGCCTGCGGTGTGACCTGGTCTACCGCGCGCAACGACTTCGCCGTTTATTGGGAGAAGGATGTCCCCGCGCTGGTGCAGGAATTGAAGTCCGCGACGAAGGTGGTTGGATTCAACGTGAAGGGATTCGATTACCGCGTCCTCCAACCCTACGCCCCCGACGCCCGCTTCGCATCCATCCCCACACTGGATATGCTTTTCGATTTGCAGCAGATTCTCGGTTTTCGTGTCAGCCTCGATAACGTCGCCAGCGCCAGCTTTGGAGCGAACAAAACTGCGGACGGAGTGAAATCTGTCGAGTGGTTCCGCGCGGGCGAGTTGGACAAGGTCGCCGAATACTGCAAAGCCGATGTGGACATCACCCGCCGCGTCTTCGAATTTGGGCGCGACAACGGGTATATTTTTTACAAATCCAAATTGGGAAGCAAATTGAAGGTCAACGTCAAGTGGAAGTGAAAGGAAAGAGGATGGAGAAAATACAGGTCAACGATATTACCCTGGCTTATGAGAAGTTGGGCAGCGGAGCGCCGTTGATGCTGGTCCACGGCTTTCCCCTCGACCACACAATTTGGGCTGAAGTTGCAAACCTGCTCAAAGATAAATTTACCGTGATTCTTCCCGATCTGCGCGGGTTTGGTCAATCCACCACAGTGGAAACAACGTACACCATGTCCGACATGGCAGATGACCTTGCAGGTCTGCTTGACCATCTGGGATTGGAAAAAGTTGCGCTTGCGGGTCACTCGATGGGCGGGTACGTCTGCCTGGCGTTTGCCAAAAAATATTCGCAGCGGGTGAGCGGACTGGGGCTGGTTGCCTCGCAATCCGCCGCCGATACGCCTGAAAAAAAGGCGGGGCGCTACCAGACCGCCGACGGCGTATCCAAAAAAGGCGTTGGACTTGTCGCCGAAGGGATGTCTTCCACACTTTCGACGGATGCCGCTGTGCAGGCGTTCGTTCGCCCTTTGATGGAGAGCCAGACTCCCGCCGCCGTGATGGGCGCATTGAAGGCGATGGCAGAGCGGGAAGATACGCTGTCGAGTCTTTCCACCGCTCCCTTCCCTGTGACTTTGATTCATGGCGATGCGGATATGTTGATTCCTGTCGAGCGCGCGCGGGAAATCAAGGCTGCCCTGCCGTCTGCAAGGCTGATCGAGTTACAGGGAATTGGTCACGTGCCGATGATGGAGTCTCAGCGTGGAACGGCGGACGGATTGCGGTTGCTGCTTGAATAAGATAGAGCGCCGAATCAAAACACCCGCCCTTGCGAAAGTGGCGGGTGTTTTGTCTTCGATAAGTTGATTATGAGGAATAGGCAGGTTGTTTTTCGAGAGATAGGTTGCCAGTTTTATTTATGTTAACCCTGTCCAATATGCCGGTCTGTCTCACCATCTTGCGGATGTTTGCCACAAGTACGCTGCTTGGCACAGGCTTGACAAGAAAATCATCGGCGCCGGCATCCAAAACGCTCGCAACCATGGCTGGGTCATTGATTGCGGAGAGGATCAGGATGGGCACATTGCTAAAAGTTCGAAGCGCCTTGCTTACCTGCCAGCCATCGAGGTCGGGCATCATCAGGTCGAGCACCACCACATTGGGCGATTTTTCTTTGACCAACTTGATGCCCTCAGCGCCGCTGTTTGCAGTCAGCACTTCGAAGCCATGAGTTTTAAGTAACATGCTCATAAGTTCTGTGATGGCAAGGTCGTCGTCTATTACAAGGATTTTTGTAGTCATAATTTTTCCGTGATATCGATTATGCCTGATTTGTTGGAAAACATACTTTGCAATATATTTACAAACCGA
>CAILWD010000438.1 GCA_903837815.1 uncultured Chloroflexota bacterium
AATGCCGATGCCTGTGTCGGTAACTGAAATCTGCACCAGGTTCGCGCCCTCCTCTTTGAGCGTGACCACCACCCTGCCGCCCGAAGGCGTGAATTTGATTCCGTTATCGAGAAGCTGCCCCAGCACCCAGCCGATTTTTTCAGAATCGGCCTGCACAGCGGGGATGCCTTGCGGAATTGCCGTCAAAACCTGCACGCCGCGATCTTCGGCCTTGGGCAGGGATGCCTTGACCACAAGCGAAACCAGAAGGCCGATTCCCACATTCGTCAGTCTCATGCTCATCTCGCCGCGCGAGGCAAGCGAGAACATGATCAGGTCTTCGATCATGCTTTCCAGTTTTCCCGTGGCTCTCTGCGACACCAGCAGGGCGTGGCGCTGTTCTTCTGAAATCCCTCCCAGAGATTCGGTCACCAGCAGTTCCAAATACCCTTTGACGTGGGTCAGCGGGGTGCGAAGTTCGTGGGATATGTTTGCCACAAAGTTCGCCTTCATCTGGTTGAGCTCTGAAAGCCTGCGCAAGGCTTCGTTCAATTCGGCGGTGCGCTCGCGCACGCGTTGTTCAAGGCTGCGGTTTGAGGATTGCAACGCAGAGCGCAGCTGGATGATCTGCTCGGTGATCACCTCGTCGAGGGCAATCCGGTCCAGCATCTTCAAATCCATTAATGCCTGCCCAATCAGACAATGTTCGCCCGTCGCAATCTTTTCCTGTTGATAGGCTAGCGCCTGATGTAGTTGCTCGTCGGTGATGAGCCCTTTTTGGACGATGTATTCGCCCATGCGGGGAATCAGCATTTCCGGGGTTAGTTTGGGGAGGTTTTGCGACATAAATCCATCCATTCTACTCGTTCGTCAATTCAGGATGAGGCATATACCCATTCGCCGTTGATCATGGTTGCGCTGACTCTTGCGGCTGGCAGTTCGCCGGGGTCGATGGAAAAGATGTCCTCTTCCAGGACAATCAGATCGGCAAGATACCCTGGCGCGAGTTTGCCGAGGCGATGCTCTGCGTTGGAGGCGTAGGCTGCGCCCAGGGTGTACGCAGACAAGGCTTCGGGCAGGGTCAATTTCTGTTCGGGGTACCAGCCTTCGGCGGAGGGGGAGCCATCTGCCCGTTGGCGGGTGACTGCGGCGTGGAGTCCTAAAAACGGGTTGGGAGATTCGACCGGCGCGTCCGATCCAAAGGCAAGATGCGCGCCGTAATTCAATTGAGTCCGCCAGGCATAGGCAAACGCCGAACGTTTCCCCCAAAGACGGTCGGCGGCATACATATCGGAGGTTGCATGAATGGGCTGCATGGATGCGATGATGTCGAGTTCGGCAAAGCGCGGCGCGTCATTCGGGTGCAGGATTTGGACATGTTCGATGCGGTGGCGAAGGCGCGGCAGTCTGTTTTCGGCTTCGTATTTGCGAAGGCGCTCGTAGGCGTTCAAGACTTCGTGATTGGCGCGGTCTCCAATCGCGTGGACTGTCATTCCCAACCCGACATCGGCGGCGCGGCGGCAGTATTCGAAGAGTTCCTCGCCATCCATGTTAAGAATACCGCAATTCTCTGGCTCGTTCAAGTAAGGCTGGAACATTGCAGCCGTGCGCGGACCCAGCGCCCCATCCATGAAGGCTTTGACCGAGCCAACCCACAGCCAGTCGTCGCCGAAGCCGGTTTGCAAGCCAAGTTCGAAGGCGTGGTCGAGATTTTCAATGGGGAGGTTTTTGTTCACGCGCAATTTTAGCCGTTGCCGCCTGTGTAATTGTTGCAATGCCATGAAGGATTTTCGGCGGTCAAAATCGTGGATGCCGGTCAAACCCATCTTCCATAAAATGGGTTGGGCAGCTTCGATGGCGGTTTCGACTTCGGCAAGCGTGGGTTCTGGGACGCTCTTTTCGACCAGCGACAGGGCGGTTTCGAGCAGTGCGCCGGTGGCTCGGCCCGACGGGTCGCGCTGGATAACCCCATCTTTGGGGTTGGGCGTATCGTTGGAAATCCCAGCCAGTTTGAGCGCGGAAGTGTTTGCCCAGGCGGCGTGAAGCGACTTGGCTGTGAGGTAAACGGGGTTGTTTGGCGAAAACGGATCAAGGTCGGCGGCGGTGGGTAGTTCGCCGTCCCACTCATTGTGATTCCAGCCGTGGCCGAGAAGCCATTCGCCGGGCTTTGCGGTCTGCGCCCGTTCTGCTATGCGGCGCAGGCATTCTTCCTTTGTCTTTGTGTCGCAATTAATTTTCGTCAACGAGAGGGCGTAATATTGAAAATGAAAATGCGCGTCGGTGAGGCCGGGCAAGATGGTTTTGCCCTGCATGTCCTGTTTATCCACCCTGTCATACGACATGGTTTCGAGAGTGTCCTTTTGCCCCACAGCCAGAATCCGCCCGCCATCGAGCAACACGGCAGAAGCTTTGGGTTGAGACGGGTCGAGGGTGTAAATTTTGGCGTTGTAAAGGAGTTTCATTTTCTTTGGATGATAGATAGCCGGTGATCGGATGACGGGCCTGCAAAGCCGGTCTGTCAGGTTAATTTTTCCAACAGCGCGTCGAGTTCTTCATCGGAATAATAATAGATGGTGACCGTGCCGCCCTTCTTGCCATGTTTCAATGCGACTTTTGTGCCGAGACTGCGCTGGAGTCTTTTCTCGACATCGTGGACATCCGCGTCTTGGATTGGTTTTTTCGCTTTGATCGGTTTCTGGCCCGCAAGTTTTCGGGTCAGTTCTTCAGCCTGGCGCACGCTCATCGAGAGGTTGAGGATGGTCTGCAAAGCAGATGCCTGCGCTTTTTGCGTGGTTAAAGTCAATAGGGCGCGGGCGTGACCTTCGGTGATTTTCCCATCCACCAAGGCCTGTTTGACCACGTCCGCGAGTCCGAGCAGGCGCAAAGTGTTGGTGACCGCCACGCGGCTTTTTCCAACGCGCTTCGCCACCGCTTCGTGCGAAAGCCCAAATTCCTCCACCAATTGACGGTAGGCTTCGGATTCTTCCAGCGCGTTCAAATCTGCCCGCTGGACGTTTTCGATGAGCGCCACTTCGAGCATTTCCTGGTTGTTTGCCTGCCGAGTGACGACGGGGACGGTACTCAAGCCTGCCCGTTGCGCCGCCTGCCAGCGTCTTTCGCCTGCAATGAGGGTGAACTTCCCGTCTGGGCTGGGAGTGACAATCAGCGGCTGGATAACCCCATGTTCGCGGATGGATGCCGCCAACTCCGCCAACTCCTCTTCTTTGAAGTGGATGCGCGGCTGGCGCGGGTTGCGCTGAATTGCCTCCACTGCTACCTGCTGTACGCCGCCCGTTGAGCCTGTCGAAACAGACGGGGGAACCTTTCCCCCCGCAGGGATGAGCGCGTCCAATCCTTTACCGAGACCTGTTCGTTGAGCCATTTGCGATACCTTTTTTATTGGAACTCTTGCGTAAGTTTTTGGGAGAGCAAAAAAGAAAATCTGTTAACCACTGAGGCACGAAGTCACGGAGTTTTTAATGGGTTTTCTCTGTGCCTCTGTGTCTTCGTGGTTAGGGCTTTAGACTCTATTAATGTCTCTTATCTCCCGCCAGCAATTCCTTTGCCAATGCCTCGTATGCCACCGCGCCAACCGAAGTGGGAGCGTAGACCGAGATGGGCAATCCATACGAAGGCGCTTCGGCAAGGCGGATGCTGCGCGGGATGACGTTCTTGAAAACCTGATTGGGAAAATGCCTGTTAACTTCAGTGACGACATCTGCCGAGAGGTTGGTGCGATTGTCAAACATGGTCAAGACCACGCCGCGCACGCTCAATTCAGGAAAGAGCAGAGATCGCACCCGCTCGATGGTCTGGGTCAACTGTCCGAGTCCTTCGAGGGCGAGGTATTCACATTGTACGGGGACGATGACCCCATCCATTGCCGACATCAGTCCGTTGACAGTTAACAATCCCAGCGAGGGCGGACAGTCTACCAGCACATAATCATATTTATTGGCAAGCGGCTGGATGGCTTTCCGCAGTCGCAACTCGCGCGCCAGTTCGTCCACCAGTTCCACTTCGGCGCCCGCCAGTGAAGGCGACGAAGGCAGCAGAGAGAGTCTGAGTCTTTCATTCAATAAAACATACGAGGCGATGGCTGAATCGCCAAGCAGCGCTTCGTACGTGCCGCCCGCTACGCCGAGTTTATCCACGCCGAGGCAGGAGGTGGCGTTGGCTTGCGGGTCGAGGTCAACAACCAGCACGCGCTGTCCCAACTGGGCGAGGTAGGCGGCAAGGTTGATGGTGGTGGTGGTCTTTCCCACGCCGCCTTTTTGATTGACCAGGGTGTAGATTTTCGTCAAGATAAAACCTCCATCGAACATTCTTCGATTTCGCGCAGAGTGGGGATGCCCTTCAATCCGGTACGGGTTACGGAGCGCGCCGCGAGTTGGGTGGCGAACCGCGCCGCTTCCCAGGGATCGCGGGTGTGATACAGGCGGACAAGGAAGGCGGCGGCGTAGATGTCGCCCGCGCCCGTCGCGTCCACCTCCTGCATTTCGAGGGGGCGAAAACGGCGGCGGTCGCCGTTCCAGTGCAGGACCGACCCCGCTTCGCCTTCGGTCAAACACAAAATGCGGGCGCGGTGCGACATGTCTTCGACCAGTTCCAGGTTACGGTTGACATCTTCCACGCTGAGAATCACCACACCTGCATGAGAGAGAATCTGCCCGCTGTTTTCCCAGGGTTTGGCAAACACCTGCCCGGTTTCATCCCAACCGCGCATCCAACCCTGTGGCGTAACGCCCAGCAGGGAACCCGATAATTTTTCAGCCATCGAGGATTCGACTTCATCGGCAATCGGCGCAAGGTGAATGATGGGCGCACTGCGCCAAACTTTTGGAATATGATTCAATGTCAGCGGCGTGGCGCGGTGGCGCAAAATCTGTTTGCGTCCGTTTTCGGTTTTGATGTTTTCAAAGGTGGTGCTATGCGCGGTTGGAATATTGAAAATCGTAATGTCGTTGTCCATTTCATCCAGCGGGACATCTTCTGCCACCGAGGTGACAATGCCCACGCGCAATCCCAGCGCCCGCGCCGTCAGCCCGGCATAGGAAACTGTGCCGCCCAGCCGCAAACCATCGGGAGTCACATCGGCTGCGGCATGGCCGATAATCAGGTAATCCACAGGTTGAAAGGGGACGAGTTGAAGCATGGGGGAATTATAAAGGATGAAAGCGTAAGGATGAAGGATGAAAAAAAGACCGCCATGCGGCAGTCTTTTTTACTGACAATTGATAACCGATTACTGTTTCTTCGGCAAAATCACAACCTTGCGATGCGGCTCTTCGCCGGTACTTTCGGTGGTGACGGCGGGATGCCCGCGCAGTTCGATGTGGATGGCGCGGCGTTCGCTCGCAGTCATCGGTTCGAGAGTGGCTTTCTTGCCGGTCTTGATCACCTGCTCCACCATCCGCAGGGCAATCTGGCGCACCTGCTTTTCGCGGCGCTCGCGGTACCCTTCCACGTCCACTGCCAATTGCACCCATTGCCGGGTTTGTTTGCCCACCATCAGTGAAGCAACGTGCTGGAAGGCAGTCAACGTTTCGGCGTGGCGTCCAATCAGCGCGCTCAGGTTATCGCCGCGAACATCCACTTGAATGATGCGCCGGTCGTCACTGCTGGATTCGTCGTAATGAGCCGAGACCTGCGCCTGCATACCCATCAAGTGAATCAATTTGGACACGATGGATTCGGCAGATTCTAATACCGGGTCAGAAGAGTGGGATTCCTCTTTCGGGGAGAGGGGAAGAGTCTTCGCCGGGTCAGACTTCTTCTCAGCAGACTGGGGCTTTGCTTCGGGTTTCACTTCGGCCTTCGGCTGCGGTTTGGATTCTTTGACGACAGGTTTGGGTTGCGGCTTCGATTCCTTCGCCTTCGCGGCAGGCTCTGCGCGTTTGGCTGGAGGCCTGGCCTGCTTCGCTTCCGGCTTGGACAAACCGACAGGCGCGGCAATTTCAGAAGGAGGCGGGGTCACTGTCAGCCGCACACGCACCTGACGTCCGCCGAAACCAAACAAGCCTTTGCTGCCTGAATCCAGCACTTCCACCGAAACTGCATCTGCTGTGAGGCCCAATTGAGCCAGACCCTGCGCAAGCGCCTCTTCAACCGTCGGGGCGATGATCTCGAGCGTGGTTTTTTCGTTCATGATGCCTCCCTATTTTTTCGCAGGGGATTTCTTGTTTTTATTTCCGCCGGGAATCAGGCTGCTCCAGTTGGCGCGTCCTGTCGCGGCATATTGAACGATGCCCAGCAAGTTGCTGGTGATGAAATAAACCGAGATGCCCGAAGCAAAGGTCAACGCAAACCAGCCAAGCAGGAGGGGCATGTAAATGCTCATCATTCCAGACATCTGCGCGCTCTGGTCGTTGGGGTTGGTCGAGGCGGGCATGGTCAACTTGGACTGGACATAGGTGGTCAGGGCAACGACGATGGCAAGGGTCGGCAGGGCAAAGCCAAAAATCTGAATGGACTCAGCGCGTCCGAGGTCCATCCACAGGAAGGTGCTGTTGAGCGGAATGATGCCTTCCACATTTTGGAATGGGTACGCCGTGCGCGCCAGTTTAAGCATGTCGAAAGGAGTGGCAGAAAGCGCGCGGATGATGCTCTGGTACAAGCCGATGATGATGGGGAATTGAATCAGGGTCGGCAGGCACGAGGCAAAAGGGTTGATTCCCTTTTCCTTGTAAACGCGCATTTGTTCCTGCGCGAGTTTCTCCTTGTCCTTGGCGTATTTCTTCTGAATTTCCTGCCAGTCCTTGTCGTTTTGTAATTCCTGCATGGCTTGGGCGCCCTTCACTTGTGAGGCATTCAGGGGCCAGGTGATGGCGCGGATGGCAACGGTAAACAAAATAATCGCCAGACCGAACATGTGCGGACCATGACCGAGGGCGTCATAAATCCACAACAACAGGTTGGTCATGGGCTGGATGATGATGGATTCCCACATGGGTCAGTTTCCTTATTTTTCCGGGGTAAACGTCCAGACTTGTTTGCCCGCCACATCGTAAGCGGCAAGGGCAATGTCAGCCTGGTACGGGGAGACGAGAATTAAATCCCCTGCAGAGACGGGCGGGGTGTAGATTGCCTTGTCGAGGGTCTTTTCCCAAACGACCTTTCCGTCGCGGTCCAAGGCGAATAAACTTCCCGACTCGGTCGCGGCGTAGAGTTGATCGCCCACCAGAAGCAGGTTCGCCACAATCGGGCCATCAGGCTGGACACCGTCCCAATTCTGTTTCCCGCTGACGATGTCGAGCGAATGGATTCCTCCATCGAGGTCGGCATAGTACAGCGTGTCCCCGTCCACCACCGGAGAAGCCCAAACCCAGTTTCCGGCGTTGGCAACAACTTCATGGCTGCCATCCGTCTGAACGAATTCGACAGTGGAGGCAAAAGAGCCCGCGTATGCCCCATCCATGCCAACGGCTGGGCTGGATGGAACCGCGCCGCCCAGATTAACGGACTGCAAGACAGCGCTACGGGCAGGGTCGATGACGTGTACGTGATGATCCAACGAAGCGACGTATAGCAGAGTCCCATCGGTGGTTGGGGCAGACCAAAGCGCGCCGCCCAACTTGATCGGGTCAGCGGATTCCTTTCCATTCATGTTGAGGACATAGAGAAAGCCGTCTGTGTTGGGCGCAAAGATGGTCTCGTTCAAAACCAACGGTGAGGCGAGCCACGAGCCTTTGCCAAAAGTTTCCACCCAGTTTTCTCTGCCCGTCGCCGGGTCGAGGCTGATGAAGGAATGGGTTGTACCGGCGCTGCCAACCAGCAGTTGACCGTCGGCGGTCAGGACGGGATTGGCGTAAAACACAAGTTTGCTGTCGGCTTCGGCAGGATAGCGCCATGCCTCAATGCCATTTTGCAAATTAACAGCGTAAATGAAAGAACCGCCGGAAACGTAGGCGTGTTCCGCGTCTGCGGCGAGTCCGTACCAGTTGTTTGCAACCGGGGCGCCGGAACATGCGCTCAAGGCGAGCGCTCCAAGCGCTATCAACAAAATCAGGAGTAATCGTTTGGTATTCAAGTTGAACCTTCTCCTCGTCATGACAAGGGCGTCATGTGAAAATTGTCAGGGGACGGGATCGTACCCGCCGGGGTTGAACGGATTGCAGCGCAGGACGCGCCATGCCGCCATCAATGAGCCTTTCAACGCGCCATGCTTGTAGACTGCCTGGTATCCGTAGTGGGAACAGGAGGGATAAAAGCGGCAGGTGTTTGCGGGCAGGCCGGGGGAAATAACCATCTGATATAAACGAATCAATGCCAGCACAAGGATGCGCGGCAAATTGCCCAACGTGCGCGGCATGTCCCGCAGGCGCGGCTCGTTTGGGTACTCATGCAGATGGAATTCGTGTTCAGGATTCATCCGAGGGGAGGATTTTGGCGCGGCGGAGGACGTTCTCCAGCGCGGCACAGGTTTCCTGCAAGGTGGCAGTTACAAGCGGCGGGCGGGCAATCAAAATCAAATCCAAACCGGCGGCGAGAGAATTCAGGTGGGGACGCATCGCCTCCCGCAAAAGCCGCTTGGCTCGATTCCGCTGCACAGCCCCACCAGCAGACTTCCCTGCCGCGACACCCACTTTCACGTGAGAGCAAGCGTCGCAGGCTTGCACCACCAACACAACAAGCGGGTGGGCATAAGACTTACCAGTTCGCCGCACCCGCTTGAAATCTTCAGATCGGGTCAGTCGAAACTTGCGCTGCACCCGTACCTCGATATGGATTCCCTGCCTGCCAAAACCGCAGGGATTGACCTACCAACGGACTTTCTTGACGTGCTCGTTGGATCTGACCGTCAACTGATGACGACCACGCAGGCGACGGCGCTTGAGGACGTTTCGCCCGTCGGCGGTGGACATGCGGCTTCTAAAACCGTGTACGCGGACACGGCGGCGAATCTTCGGTTGGTATGTTCTTTTGGTCATTCGAAAACACTTCCTTTGTACAAGATAATTGCAAGTCCCTCTGGGGGAGCAGGCTGTCAAATAGTGGCGCGGAATTATACCTCAAGGGTTTTGATTCGGTCAATTTGAATTTTGAAACCCGAAAAATGGACTCCAAAGTCTCCTGACTTTGGAGCGCCACCGACAGAAGTCATTGGACTCCGTCATGCAGAAAAATACCTGTCCCAAATCCTCTGCTTTGCGGCGCCTTCGATGAACGAGGATTCAAAAGCAAAGCGGTTGCAGGCGGCGATGTCGTCCATGCTCATGCCGAGGATTTCATGGGCGATGCGATACTCGTTGTTGACGTTTGTTTCCAGCACTTCGGGGTCGTCTGAATTGATTGTGACGCGCACGCCAAGGTCGAACAACTTCTTGAGAGGGTGCATCTCAATTGTCGGCACGGAGTTGGTCAGGTAGTTGCTCCACGGGTTCACTTCGAGCGTGACGCCGCGCTCCCGCAGCAAATCCACCACCTTCATGTCTTCGATGCTGTGGATGCCGTGTCCGATGCGGTCGGGCTGAAAGGCGTGGACGGTGTCCCAAACCGCCGAGGCGGGGGTGTCCTCCCCGGAGTGGATCGTCACCTTCAAGCCTGCGTCCTTTGCCTTCAAAATCGGCTTGACGAAATCTCCCATCGGGTAGAGCAGTTCTCCGTCGGCAAGGTCAACCGCCTGAATGTGCTGTCGGTTGCGGATTGACCAATCCACTGTTCGGATGCAGGAGTCCGCGCCCATGCCGCGCGAGGTGATGGCGATCAAGCCAATCGCCATGTCGAACTCTTTTTCGGCGCGTTCCTTCGCCCGTAGAATCGCCTCGAGTGACTCATCCCAATCGAGGTTGTGGCCGTGGAAAGCCCAATCGGGCGAAAAACGGACTTCAAACAATTTGATGTTCTGCCGCGCCGAATCCTCGAACAATTCCCAGGCGATGCGCTCGACCACCGCGGGCGAGGTGATGCTGTTTTGGAAAATGTCGAAGGCTTCGAGAACGGCTTGCAGGTCGCGCATCTGGTCGAGGACTTTGACGTGCTTGTCGAGTTCGGCAACTTTGTAGGCAGGCAGTTTCAGGTTGTGTTCGCGCGCCACGTCGATGATGGTCTGTGTGCGGATCGCGCCTTCGAGGTGACAATGAATCTCGGTTTTGGGGATATCGTTATATTTTGGGTCGAAGTTTTTCATGGGAACCTTTCTGACGGTCGCCAATCTGCCGTCCACGGTCTTTGAATTTTACCCCCTTCCCAACCGCAGCACCGTTTGCAACAACACATTCGCGCCGTTCACGCAGTCTTCCCATTTTGTGAATTCGCGCGGCGCATGACTGGCTCCATCCACCGAGGGGACGAAGATCATGCCGATGGGACAAACTCCATCGAAGGATTGCCCGTCGTGAATTGCGCCCGAAGCAAGGGAAACATGCGTCAAGCCCAAGTCTTCACACGAATCCGCAAAGACTTGTTGAACTTTGGCAGTCATCGCGTTCGGCGCGTGCTTTTCGAAGCATTCGATTTCCAGTCCCAAGTCGAAGCGGGTGACTTGCTCTTTGGCGCAAGCCATCAATGCGGTATCCATTTTCTCGAATTGCTCCTCGTCGGGAGAGCGGAACTCGAGCGACAAATCGACCCGCGCGGGGACAATGTTGAACGCGCCCGGCGCAAAATCCATCCTGCCGACGTTCACCACGCAACCTGGAAAATCGCCCATCACGATCTCACGCGCTGCGAGGGTGAACGCGCTTGCGCCCAGCGAAGCATCGACACGGTCGGTCATCAATGTAGAACCAGCGTGGTCTGCCCTGCCGATGAAACCCAGCCGATACGAGCGAATTCCCACAATCGCCGAGACGATGCCGATGTCGATTCCCATCCGCTCCAGCCGCTTGCCCTGCTCGATGTGCAATTCCAAATATCCCGCCAGCGATTCCTTCGGGCGCGCCGCCGTGAAGATTCCCGCCTCGGATAATCCCGCCCGCGCCAAACCTTCGAGCAGGTTTTGACGTCCGCCGCGCGGATTTTTCAACGCTTCGGGATGAAGACGACCCGCCAGCGCCGAACTGCCAAGCAGACCGACCAGCGTCCCTTCCTCGTCGGTGAAATCAATCGCTTCCAAATCGAACTTCAGGTTGATTCCGTTTTCCTTGATTGTTTTCAACACTTCGAGCGCCACCGCCACGCCCAGCGCCCCATCGAACCGCCCGCCGTTTGAGACGGAGTCAAGGTGGGAGCCGAGCAACAGCGTTTGCAGGTTTGAAGGTTGACAGGTTAGCACAGCAGAGTGATTCCCCGCGCCATCCACGTGAAAATCCAAGCCGGCGGATTCTGCCTCGGCGCAGAACCAGTCGCGGGCGGCGAGGTGTGCCTCGCTGAGAGCAGGTCGGTTGACGCCGCCATCGCCCGTTGCGCCGATCAAAGACAGGGCGGAGAAAGAATCAAACAGACGGGCGGGATTTATCCGAAGGGTTGAAAACGATTTGGGCATGTGGTTCTCCTGTCTCCCAATCATACCGCTTGTTCAACGCCCGATCGTCGAATCAAAAAGGAGTCGATACCTAGCGGCTCGACTCTCTTTTAGGTTGGGTTGATTCTGCTTTGAGTTGATGTGATGGAAAAATCAGGCTAGTCTTTGCTCCGCTTAAAATCCACGAACCTGTAACCTACCCCCCTTTCGGTGAGGATGTACTTGGGGTCGGCGGGGTCCTTCTCCAGTTTCTGGCGCAGGTAGTTAATGTAGAGTCTCACGTAATGCGGTTCGTCACGGTACTCGTAGCCCCAAACCTTCTGGAGCAATTGATCGTGGGAGACCACCCAGCCCGCGTTTTGAACCAGGTGGAAGAGCAGGCGGTATTCGGTCGGACGCAGTTTGACCAGTTTGCCTTCGAGCCAGATCTCGCGGCGGTCGAAGTCGATCTTGAGGCGTTTGTCCACTTCGAGCAGACCATGCATCGAGCCAGTTGCGCTTTCGGTGCGGCGTAACACGGCTTTGACGCGGCTGACCAGTTCGCGGGGGCTGAACGGCTTGGTGACGTAATCGTCGGCGCCGAGTTCAAGCCCGCGCACACGGTCATCTTCCTCGCCTTTGGCGGTCAACATGATGACGGGGACGTTGGTAATTTCGCGGACGGTTTCAAGCACTTCGAAGCCGTCAAGGTCGGGCATCATCACGTCGAGCAGGATCAGGTCCGGGGTTACGTCGCGCAGTTTTTGGATGGCCTGTTTGCCGTTGAAGGCTTCGCTGACCTGAAAGCCGTCATGTTCGAGGTTCATGCGGATGAAGCGCACCATGCGCTCTTCATCATCCACAACAAGGATGCGGCGGCGTTCCATCGAATCGGGCATATCGATTAGTTCCTCACAAAGCCAATGATCTTCTCCTCTTCGGCGCTTTCGAGGATTTCGATGAAGTTGATCCTGGCAATGGGCCAGATAACGCGGACAACATTATTACTGATGTAGTGAAGGTCCTTGCCGTCGCGCTGGCGCGGGTTGGAGACCGTAATCGTCGAATCGGTGGGTTTGGGCAATTCTTCCACTTCGCCCAGAATGGCGGTTTCGCCCGCAACGTGCAGAATGACAGAGTATGCCATGTGAGACTTTTTTCCCTTTTCTATGATTTATACGTTTTTGAGGAGTACCTGTAATTTCAGTTTTCCAAGCGCAACGATGTCGCCATGATTAAGCGCCTGCTCGACGTTGGGGACAAGGCGCTTGCCGTTGATGTATGTGCCGTTTGCGGAACCCAGGTCGATGAAAATGACCCGCGTCCCATCGCGTTTGATGACCGCATGGAGGCGGGAAACCCCAGCGGCATATGCCTGATAGGGGGAAAGGTCAATGTCGGGCATGATAGGCTGACCTTCGCTGACGCGTCCCATGGTGAACTCATTCCGCGTGGAAAGCGGAAGCACTTGTCCGGTATCCAACAGGTGAAGGCTGCCCCATGCGTCGCCGCCGTTAAACGGCTGGTACATCTCGTTTGCGCCGCTGACGGGCTGGGTATTGACCTTCTCGAACTGTTCGGTGGTTATGTTTTGTGTGGTAAGGGCATCCTTGCCAGCCAATTGGGCGCCGCATTCCGAGCAAAACATGGCCCCCGCCATATTGGTATGCTTGCAATTCGAACAAATGATCATTTCTGTTTCTCCTTTGCGCTACCACCCAATAATAAAGCGCGTGTGCTGTATTTTACATCCTTATTTCCGCTTGCGCTCCAGACATGCATTTTTTCGAGACTGTCCGCTTCGAGAAGCGCGGTCTTGGCAAGGGCATGTTCGCCTTTCGAAAGCAGGCTTGTCGCAAGGGCCTGAAGTTGGCGGGCGGCGGTGTCGAATTGGCCGGCGTCGGCGGCATTGCGGGCGCGCTCCTGCATTCGATACAGGGTCAGGCGCGAGAGCGCGCTCAAGATTCGGGTGGGAGGCGGCTCAGGCGTGGGGTCGGTGCGGATTTCACGCTTGAGATTTAGCCGGATGGGGGGAACCGGGGTGGGGCGGGCTGTGATGGAGATCTTCAAGGAGCCATTTAAAATCGTCATGATATCGGTATTTGGGGCAATTGGATTAACCACAAATTCGAATAACACATGCAGTGGGGTGTCGCGAAGAATGGGTCCAAGCCGCATTTGACGGTCAATGGCGATGGAACTGCCGTCGGGTTGGAGGCGGAAGGCATAATTGATCTTGACATGCTCCTGCTCTTGAAGTTCGAGGAGGATGTCGTCTGCATAAGTGCTGATCAACGCATTGAACTTATCCACCAGCAGGCGTTGAATGTCTTTTGGCTCCGAGATATAAGCGGAGGAGCCGCCTGTTTTGCTGGCCAGGGCATCGAGGAAGATGTCGTTCCAATCGCTTCCAATTCCCATGCCGCTGATTCCAATATTCTGGGCGGCTGCCTCCTCGGCAAGCCGCAGGCAATCCTGCTCATCGCCGTAGGTATGCCCGTCAGTCAACAGGATGATGTGGTTTACCCGCGA
>CAILWD010000439.1 GCA_903837815.1 uncultured Chloroflexota bacterium
CGTGAAGCCTTGCAAGCTTTTATGTATTGGCGCAGTCGTCATATCACCGTCAACCTCGTTATCCTCAACGATCAAGATACCGGCTACGCCCTCGAACTGCACAACGCCATTCAACGCCGCATCACGCGCATGGGAGTCGATTCTTCGCTCAACCAACGCGATGGAATTTTTGTCCTGCACACCGACCAGCTTGCGCAAGCCGACAAGGTTCTATTTGAAACAGTGGCGGGCGTTATTTTGGATGAAAAGAACGGGACGCTTGCCGAACATGCCCAGCGATTAAATTCACAACGGACTCGCCTGCCGCAGTTCAACGCTTCATACGCCCCGACAATGGATCCTGTTTCGACAGCTTCACTTCCGCTGCCAACGGACCTACAAATGGACAATGGTTTTGGCGGCTTCAGTCACGACTGCAAGGAATACATCATCCATCTGAGATCAGGACAACACACTCCGCATCCGTGGGTCAATGTGATCGCCAACCCGCAGTTCGGTTTTCTGGTTTCCGAATCTGGCTTGGGCAGCACCTGGGCAGAGAACAGTGGTGAGAATCGAGTAACACCTTGGCGCAATGACCCGGTCACTGATATGCCAAGCGAAGCCATCTACCTGCGCGATGAAGAAACCGGGCAGGTCTGGTCACCTACGCCCATGCCTGCCGGGGCAGATACCACGCATGTGATTCGACATGGCGCGGGCTATTCCATTTTTGAGAGTCAGAGCAATGGCTTGAATCAAAAACTGCGTCTATTCGCTGCAACGGATGCGCCAGTCAAAATTGCGCACCTGCGTTTGCAGAATCTGGCAGATCGTCCGCGGCGTGTTACGGTCACCTATTACGCAGAATGGGTGCTTGGCACAACCCGCGATACCCAACAAGCCTATGTGATGCCGGAATTCGACTCCGATAGAAATGCCTTGCTCGCATCCAATCGCTTCAACAGCGAGTTTGGCGAACGCGTGGCATTTTTGGCATCCAATAAAAAACCTCATGGCGTCACCGCAGACCGTACCGAGTTTTTTGGACGTATGGGAAGCATGCAGTTTCCAGCCGCGCTTAGGCGCATTGGGTTGGAGAGCGCTGTCAACGCTGGGCTCGACCCGTGTGCCGTCATCCAATTGCATATTGACCTTGCACCGAATGAGACAGAAGAAGTCTTTTTCTTGATCGGGCAGGGGAAAAGCCGGGATGAAAGCCTACGCCTGATCGGACAGATCCAATCATCGGCGGAGGTGGAGGCGATTTGGCAATCCGTCCAACATCAATGGGATGAGATCCTCGATACCATCACGGTTGAAACGCCTGATGCCAGCATGGATCTGATGCTCAATCGTTGGATGTTGTATCAGACGCTCACATGCCGCATGTGGGGACGTACTGCGCTGTATCAGTCGAGCGGAGCATTTGGTTTTCGCGATCAACTTCAAGATGCAATGGCGCTTCTGCAAACTCGCCCGAATATTGCACGCGCGCAAATTCTGGAAGCAGCGCGGCATCAATTTGAAGCGGGCGATGTGTTGCATTGGTGGAATCCGCCCGCGGGTAGGGGAGTGCGCACGCGCTTTTCAGATGACCTGCTCTGGCTGCCATATGTCACTGCTGAATATGTTTCTGTGACCGGCGATGA
>CAILWD010000440.1 GCA_903837815.1 uncultured Chloroflexota bacterium
CTTATCAAACATATGGTTGGGCGCGAGATTGACAATATTTATCCAAGGCGAAAGAGCAGGCAAATCGGCGAGGTGACACTCGAAGCCAAAAACCTGACCGCCTACAATCCCACAGCCGGGAGGCACATCCTCAAGGAAGTCTCCTTCAACGTGCGGAAAGGCGAAATCGTGGGCTTTGCCGGCTTGATGGGATCTGGAAGAACGGAACTCGCCCACAGCATCTTCGGCAACCCGGATGGGTATCGTATCGAGGGTGAAATGTTCGTAAAAGGGCGGAGGGTAAATTTCTCTCACCCGCAGGATGCGATTCAGGCAGGTGTGGCGTATGTGACCGAAGACCGCAAGGGCAATGGATTGATCCTCATTCAGGATGTGAAACAGAACATCTCGCTTGCCAACCTGCGGGAGATCGCGCGGCGCGGCGTGGTCAATGACAATGATGAAGTCAAAATTGGGAATGAATACAAAGGTTCGTTGAATATCAAGACACCGACCATCGAGCAAAAAGTATCGAACTTGAGCGGCGGGAACCAGCAGAAGGTGTCTCTGGGCAAATGGCTGTTTGTAAAGCCCGAAGTGCTGATTCTGGACGAACCCACGCGCGGCATCGATGTGGGCGCCAAATATGAAATCTACACCATCATGAATCGCCTGGTGGAACAGGGCATGAGCATCATCATGATCTCGTCCGAGTTGCCCGAGATTCTAGGAATGAGCGACAGGGTGTACATTGTCTCCGGCGGCAAGATCACCGGGGAAATGCCTATCGAGGAAGCCACGCAGGAAAAAATCATGCAGAAAGCCGTAAATTGAGGAGGCGCAGGATGACATTCTTCAAGAACTTACAAAAATTATTGGGTCAAAACATCCGTGAATACGGCATGTACATCGCCTTGCTGGTCATCATGGCAATATTTGCCATCACCACAGACGGAATCTTCATCTCATCCAGAAACATCAGCAACCTGATCAATCAGACAGGCTACATTGCGGTGCTTGCGGTCGGCATGACTCTGGTCATTGTCATCCGCCACATCGACCTCTCTGTTGGTTACCTCTCTGGATTTTTAGGCGCACTGGCGGCAATTGCCATGGCAGACCCGAAAGTCATCAGCAGCGGGATGAACATGCCGGTGGGAGTGGTAATCCTCATGGTATTGGCGCTCGGCACGATTGCCGGGTTATTAATAGCCTTCCTCGTGGCAGACCTGGGAATTCCGGCATTTGTCGCCACACTCGCGGGCTGGCTGGGATATCGTGGCGCGCTTCAACTGGTGACAGCCGGCACAGGCACTATCATCATTAACAATGAAATCTTCAACGCGTTCAGCAACGACTTCATTCCCGATATCCCCGGACTCGACTTCCTGCCCGGCGTTCACAAGTTGACTCTGTTGCTGGGCGTACTCGCCATTATCCTGCTCGTCATTGGCCAAATCAGAGACCGCAAGACAAAAACCTCCTATGGTTTTGAAGTCCTGCCCATGGATATGTTTATCCTTAAACTGGCGTTCATGACGGTCTTGCTGGCAGGCATTACCTGGATCATGGCCGGCTACAACGGACTTTCCTGGACTGTTGTCATCGTGCTGGTTGTTGTCGGAATCTATGATTTCATCACGGCGCACACCGTCCTCGGCAGGCATATTTACGCCGTCGGCGGCAACCCGGAAGCGGCAGAGTTGAGCGGCATTAGCGTCAAAAAAATCACTTACATGGTTTTTGGCTCAATGGGAATGCTTTCCGCCTTGTCGGGTATTTTATACGCCTCCCGTTTCAAATCGGCGACCACCACCGCCGGAGCAGGGCTGGAGTTTGACGCCATCACAGCGGCATTTATCGGCGGCGTGTCCCCGGCGGGCGGCATCGGCAAGGTGATCGGCTCGCTAATTGGCGCCCTGGTAATGGGCTCTCTCTCCAGCGGCATGAACCTGATGAATATCGACATCTCCATTCAGTACATCGTTAAAGCCGCCGTGCTGGCAATTGCTGTCATCTTCGATGTGGCGACCCGCAACAAAGGCAAATAGGGTTCGCTCCTTCGAAAGACAATGGCATTTGCCAAACAAACTCACTCCCAAGAAAAACAGGGGTGAGTTTATTTTTTCCTCGAACGCCAGAAAGCCTGCTTTCCACAAAACAGCCAGACCTGTTATATTTCATCTATCATGCAAACCAAATCATCGAAAACCACAATCATCCTTCTAACAGCGGGTTGCTTTCTTGCCTTCTTCGTCTTTGGATTCACAGACAACCTCAAAGGCCCCACCCTGCCCGCCATGCTCGCAGAGTTGAACTTTGACTACGGCACAGGTGGCAATATCTTCTTCGGCGAATATCTCGGCTTTCTCATCGCCACCCTCCTCACAGGAGTCCTCGCCGACCGCTTCGGGTTGAAAAGCGTCATCCTGCTGGCAGGCTTATTTTTGGCAGTCGGTGTCAGTGGATACAGCGCCTTCAGTTCCACCTCCCTTCTTTTCATATCCATCTTCATCGTCGGCATGGGACTGGGAGCGCTGGAACTTGGTCCCAACGCCATCATCGTCAGCCTGCATCACAAACGCAAGGGACTTTACCTCAATCTGATGTCCGTCCTGCACGGGTTGGGTTCGCTCCTCGCGCCGCTCTTCGCGGGCTGGCTGCTAAACCTCAGCATTTCCTGGCGAGTCATCTACCGCTGGGACCTGGTTCCAATCGCCCTGTTTATAATCGTCTTCCTCTTTCTTCGGTTCCCCAACACGGAAGAAAAATCGCAGATGGATTTCCGCCGCATTCCGCAGGTTGCGTTCAAAGGAGAACTGCCCCTTTTCTACGCGGCAATCTGTTTCTATGTCGCCGCTGAAATCGGCATGGGGCAATGGCTGGCGACATTCCTCCAGGACCTCCGCAATGCCAGCGTAGCCGAAAGCAGCCAGGCGCTTTCACTATTCTTTGGCATGATTATGGTCGGGCGTTTCATCGGCGGGTTTTTTGTTCAAAAAGTTGGATACCTGCGCTCAATACTCTTCGTAAGCTCGGGGGGAATCCTCTGCATTGTCCTCGGCTTGTTCGTGCCCAAGACCGCTTTCCTTTTGCCTCTAACGGGTTTTTTCTTCTCAATCATCTTCCCCACCATCACCGCCGCCGTCTCGGACCACCACACAGAAAATGGAAACACGATTCTCGGCGTGCTCTTCACCTTCGCAGGAGTCGGCGGAATGATCGGCCCCTGGCTGATCGGCTTGAGCAGCGACCTTTTTGGACTGCAAGCGGGGTTTTCGTTCAACATTCTGTTCCTGATTATCTTACTCGTTTCGGTTGCCATACTTTTGAAAAGGAGTACCCATGGACAAACAAATTAACTGGGGACTGCTCTCGACTGCGCGAATCAACCAGGCGTTGATTCGACCCCTCACCGCCTCAAAACGCACCCGACTGCTGGCCGTCGCTTCGAGAAGCCTTTCCTCCGCCGAAGCCTACGCCCGCGAGTGGAAGATTCCACGCGCTCACGAGAGTTATGAAGCCCTGCTCGCCGACCCCGAAATCGACGTGATTTACAACCCGCTACCCAATCACCTCCACGCCGAGTGGACCATCAAAGCCCTGCGCGCCGGCAAGCACGTGCTGTGCGAAAAACCCATCGCGCTGACTCTCGCCGAAGTGGACGCGATGACACAGGCGGCAAAAGAAAGCGGCAAAGTCCTCGCCGAAGCCTTCATGTATCGCCATCACGCCCAGACCCTGAAAGCGAAGGAAATTGTAGACAGCGGCGCGTTAGGCAAAATTCAACTCGTCAAAGGCGCTTTCACCTTCAACCTGACTCGCGAAGGCGACATCCGCTCGAAGAAGGAAACGGGCGGCGGCAGTATTTGGGATATTGGCTGTTACCCAATTTCGTTTGCGCGGATGATTATCGGGGCGGAACCGCTCGAAGTTTTTGGCTGGCGGGTGGCGGGTGAAAACGGGGTGGATGATTCGTTCTACGGGCAGATGAAATTCGAGGGCGGAGTCCACGCCCAGTTCGACAGCGGGTTCAAATCCCCGTTTCGCACCATGATCGAGATTGTCGGCACAGAGGCGTCGTTGAGCATTCCCGCCCCATTCAAGCCGGAACGAAGCAGTGAAATTTTCCTCTCACGCGGCAGTAAAGCGGAAAAGATAAAAATCAAAGGCGGCATGTTGTACATGGGCGAAGTGGACGATATTTGCGATGCCATCGCGGAAAACAAAGCGCCGCGCATTTCCCTCGCCGATAGCCGCGGCAACGTGGCTGCCATCCTTGCCCTGCTAGAATCGGCGCAGGTCGGAAAGCCGGTTTCACTCGTCGGGCGATAATCAAAAGAAGAGGATACATAAAACAAAGTGGAGCCGGGGTGCTCGGCTCCACTTTTTAGTTTCACGCAGGATTCGCCCGCGCCCTATAACTTGCGATGCAATGCCAGCAATGTGTACGCCCCCGTCCACGGTTTTCCGAGACGGTGATTATCCGAAACAACGACATTGCCAAGTTTCGATGCGATCTGCGGCATGAGCATGGCAACGGAAGCCCAATCGTCGTGAAGGACGGCGGCCTTCATCTTTTCAGCGGTTTGCCCTGCCCATATCCATTCCATGCGGAATTTATCCGCCTTTACCCAGTAATCGCGTTTTTCCCACGCGGCAACAGAGGCGTCGATTCCCTCTGAAATAGATTGCAAGGCAAGGGCAACAAACGCCGCCATATCTTTGGTTTCGGGGCTTACCTCAGACATTTTTGCCATTCCGCGAATACACAGCGCAATGGATTTGATCAAACGGGTACGTTCTTTTCCAACAGAATCAGGGTTGATGACGCGGCTCAATAGGAATGCTCCAGAATTGGGATTAGGGCTGCAAGAGCGCGATTATACCCAGCAATTGAAAATCGTCAACTCGAACCGGGCCGGCATTTAGGTCTGGAGCAAAGCCCGGTTTGTGTCGCTCTCGTCGTGGCGCAGAACCGTTATCCTCCACTATTTATGTTATTTTAGAGGGATAAAAAGTCCCACAGGAGTTCTGCGGGACTGAAATTTCTACGGCTCTGAAACCCTGAGGTTGTCAAAGGCGATCTGCACATTGCCCTCGTCGACAGACCCCGCAAAAAAGCCCAATGTCCCTGTGGTGAAGCGGCTGTCCTGCACCTCGCCCAGCATCTGGTCATTGACGTAATATTTCAGGCTCGACCCGACCGCGACCACCTTCAAGCGATTGGTCTGGTTTCCCTGCTTAATGGCAGATGACTCCGTCCATTCGACCAGGAATTCAGGGTCGGTATGATTCGCGCCATCGACGGTAAAGGAATAATATCCATCGCCGCTAATCATGAAGGTGTAGAACTCATCCGACTCCAGGCCATAGCGCAGGATCATTCCATAGGCATTATTATTCGGCCCGCTAATCTGGGTGGCATCCGCCTCGAAAACGAAATCCGTGTACTCTGCGCTGGTACACTCCGTCCAACCGACATAGGACGAGGTGATAACCCGCATCGTAAACTGACCGTTTTCCACAACCCGCTCGATGTCGCTGGTGGACTCGGTATTGCAAGAGTCGGTAAATTCGCTGTCTTCGAAAATCACCTTGACCGGTGTAGGTTGCACCTCGGATGTGCCGAGATTGGTGATTGTTGAACAAGCCAGCATGGTCACAAGTAAGAAGATGGAAAAGAAAAGCAAGCGGTTATGTTTCATTTTTTCTCCTGTAAAATATTATCGAATAGCCGACCGGACAGTGGCGGGATTATACTGTCCGACTTGAAGTTGTAAATAGGTGAAAGGAACCATTTACCGTGACACAAGTTCTTTACGGCCCTCAACTGGGCAAACAAGGCAAGCTCCGCATGGGATGCAGCGCCATCATCTTCGACGAGAAACGCGGGAAGGCGCTGCTCACCCAACGCGCCGACAACGGACGTTGGTGCCTGCCCGGCGGCGGCATGGAAACGGGCGAAAGCGTCGCGCAAGCCTGCGAACGCGAAGTTTGGGAAGAGACGGGCTTGCGGGCGCGTGTGACCCGCCTCGTCGGCGTGTATAGCAACCCCGACCAGTTGGTCATCTACCCCGACGGGAACAAAGCCTTCTTCGTCGTCCTCAGTTTCGAGGCGGAAATCATCGGCGGCGAATTGGGGTTGAGCGACGAAACCACCGCCTTTGGCTATTTCTCGCTGGAAGAAATGGAATCCATGCCCATGCACGCCCGTCACAAGGACCGGGTAGAAGACGCGTTGCTCAACCAGCGGGACACACTCATCAAGTAGCCGTAACTTTCATCATTCATCCTTGCATTTCCCGCCACCACACTCCCGTACATTCGGGTAAAACCTGCCAATTATTTTTCCTCACTTTGTCGCCCAGTTCGTCGCCAAAGAAAAAGCGCGATAAATATTCCGCCTCGTCGAGCGACTCGAATTGGTAGTCGGTGCGAATCCATTTGTGCTGGAAGCCCGCCCCCCCCAGCCAGGGATAATACTCCTTGAGGTGTTCCAACTCGACGGGCGATTCGTTCCCCGTTCCAAGCGACTCGAACAGGACAATTTGTCCGCCCGGCTTCAAGACGCGCTTCATCTCGGTCATCCACTTTTCCAACTCAGCCCGCCAGGTTTCGGGATTCCAGACTGCAAGATAAGCCACGCTCCAGCCTGAGATGACCAGGTCTGCGGACGAATCCTCGACTGGCAGTTGACGATGGTCTGCCACATCAACCTGCCAGTTGGTCAAGCCGCTGGCGCTTAGTTTCTGGCGGCAAACCCGCAGCATTTCCTCCGAAATATCGAAGGCGCGGACAGACTTCACCAGCGGAACCAGTTGACAGGCGAGGCGTCCCGTGCCAGCGCCGAGGTCGTAGACGGCGCGGTTTTCCAGAGTCGTAATCTCCAGCAGTGACTTCAGGATGTTTCCCTGATAATCCTCGCGGGCAATTAGCGCCTCGTATTTGTCCCCTTCAGTTTGGTAGATTTCTTCTTGTGTAGGCATACAAGAATTATAATAGCTTCATGTCCACCCTTTCCCCTTCCGCCCAAAAGATACAAAACCTGCTCACGGAACTTGGCTACGCCTACACCGTGGTCGAACACGCCGAGTCCACGCGCACTGCACAGGAAGCCGCAGACCGCGCGGGCTGTCAGTTGGCGCAAATCGTCAAATCGCTCATCTTTCGAGGCAAAGCCAGCAACAAGCCAATCCTCGTCCTCACCAGCGGAGCCAACCGCGTGGACGAAAAACGTATCAGCAGTTATGCGGGCGAACCCATTGCCCGCGCCGACGCCGACTTCGTGCGGGCGGTCACAGGCTTTGCCATCGGAGGCGTTCCGCCCATCGGTCACCTCCAGCCGATGGAAACCTACATCGACGAGGACTTCCTTGCCTTCCCGGTCATCTGGGCGGCGGCGGGAACCCCCAACGCCATCTTCGAATTGAAGACCGAAGACCTGTCGAAAATGACAGACGGAAAAGTGGTACAGGTGAAATCATGATCGAAAAAATTCTCAACCATCTCCAACTGAGCGACACCCTGCACAGTGGCGGAATGCCCACCCCGGAACAAATCTCGTCGCTTGCGCAAGACGGCATCGAGGTCGTCATCAACCTCGCCACATCCCACTCTGAGGGCTAGCTGCAAAACGAGAAGGAACTGGTCGAAGCGCAGAACATCTCCTACCACAACATCCCTGTGGATTGGGACAATCCCACCACCGACGACCTCAACAAATTCTCGGCGGTCATGGACACCCACCAGCACAAGAAAATCCTTGTCCACTGCCAGGCAAATTACCGCGCCACAGCCTTCATCGCCCTCTATCGCACCAACCGTCTGGGCTGGTCGGAACAAAACGCATTCAAGGAGTTGATGAAAATCTGGAATCCAGCCGAATACCCCATCTGGCAAAAGTTCATCGACAAAAGCCTCAGGAAGCAATCATAGAAGGGAATGAATAATGGAAAAATATTTTGATGTTGTGTACCGGGGAGAGCCATTTCAACTTTTCGGAGCGCCGCACCTGATTGCAATCGGCATCATCACGCTGGGCTGCCTGTCTTATTTTTACTTCCGCAAAATCTGGGGCGAGCGTGAAAAGAAAACCATGCGTTGGGCATTCGCCATCGCCATCCTTGTCTCAGAATCTTCCCTGCATATCTGGTCGTTGTATTGGGGCATTTGGGATATTCAGACCATGCTCCCGCTTCACGCTTGCAGCGTGGTCATCTGGCTTTCGATTTACATGCTGCTGACAAAAAATTACGCAATCTACGAATGGGTGTACTTCCTCGGCTTGGGTGGAGCCATGCAAGCCGTCCTCACCCCCGCCGACGCCGCCGCCTACAACTTCCCCCACTTCCGCATCATGCAGACCTTCACCTCACACGGACTGCTCATCAATATCGCCATCTACATGACCGTCGTCGAAGGCTTCCGCCCCACCTGGCAATCCTTCAAAAGGATTTTCATCTGGCTCAACCTTTATATGGTTGCCATCTTCTTCCTCAACCTCGCCATCGGCAGCAACTACCTTTTCGTGGCAGGCAAGCCCGACTTCCCCACCCTGCTCGACGCGCTCGCCCCCTGGCCCTGGTACATCCTCCAACTCGAAGCTGTCGGCTTTGCCATCTTCTTCATCCTCTACATCCCCTTCCTCATCAAAGATTGGCAGGCAAAGAAACAACAACTACCTGCATAATGAAGAAACCAGACTGGGACGACTCCGTCAGTCCTGAACACGCTTCAAGTGATTTCCGCCCCAAGTTTTCTTTGCCCCGCTGAAAGCGGATTCTGCTCCGAGCAGTCGAAACCTACCCGTAAAACAGTATCTTTGGGCGGGATGACGAAACGCCACATCGGCATTAGACTTATGCAAAAAGGGAAAAACGAATGAACAAGAAAATTTTAGCTTTTGCAATCCTGCTATTGGTGACTCTCGCCTGCGGAGTCTTTGCCCCACCCCAGCCCGCCCAGCCCGGCGTGGAGACTGTTGTCGCCGCCACTTTTCAAGCGTTGACCGTCGCCGCGCCGCCCACCCAGACTCCGGTCAACGGGAGCGTGGTTTCAGTCAACAATGTTTATTTCGTTGTCCCGACGGGAATCGGTAACGGCGCACAGGCTGAAACCATCGAAGCCGTTCCCCAATCTGACGATATGCCCTGGTGGGAAATTGCCCCCACTTACAACAAGTATCACATTCAAGGCTATCCCTTATCGGGGACCTTTCACTCTGCAACGATCTACGTCTATCCGGTGAACGAATACCTCCAAATCAACGAAGGCATGGCGGAGCCGTTCAACACCCTCAAAGGCATCATCGCGGGGCAGCCTGTGCCGGAAAATATCCCCTTCCTGCCAGCCTTCAACGCCGCGCAGATATTCCACTCCAACGAACAAATTCTGAGTTTTCAAGGCGGCAAAGGAATCCGCTTCCTGGCCCAATACGGGCAGGATGTTTCGCCGATCAACAACCAGGCCATCTTCTACACCTTTCAGGGCATGACGGATGACGGCGCGTATTATGTCTCGGCAATCCTGCCGGTCAATGCTCCCTTCCTCGCCGCCGATAGCAACCCCGATAGCCCGCTCCCTCCCGATGGCATTCCCTTCGATTGGCAAAATTTCGAGAACATCACCCAACACTTTGATTTGGTAAAGCAAAAGCTTAATGCCGCCGATTCCACAGATTTCAACCCCGCCCTGACCAGCCTCGATGGGCTGATCCAATCCATTCAGATCAAGTGAAAACCGAAAAACGGAGAAAGACATGAGAAAAGATGATCCGCTCGATGGGGATGTCTATAACATCGATGTGTTTCAAGTTTTGTTGAAGTACGAAATTTCCCGCTCCATACGGTACCCAAATCCGTTGACCTTGATCCAAATCGAAGCGAAGCCGACCGCCCTCAGCCCGGAAGTGTTGAAAACCGCGCCACTGGTCTTCGCCTCCGCCCTTAACAGGCATCTGCGCTCGTCCGATATTCCAGCGCGGAACGGCAACATGTTCACCATTCTGCTTCCCAACTCGGATAAACACGGCGCCCGCACAGTCTGCGAACGTTTGCTTTCGGTGTTTAGAAACAAATTTGAAGACAAAGACGGGAACACCATCGCCTTTTCTCTTCAAATGGGAGCAACATCCCATTCTGGCGGAAGAGATCTCACCAGCAGTGTCCTGCTCCAAAAAGCCAGCGAGGGGTTGGCACAGTCGCAAAGAAAGGGGCCGAACACCTATGTCCTCGTCGAGTGAAACCCAGTCGTGTTCAGCGGTTCGAAAAATAACGTCAGCAAAGGAAAACCCATGAAAAAAATCCTGATGTTATCTCTCGTGTGCGGGTTCTTCGTTTCAGCCTGCAACATGCCCAGCAGCAGCGGCACAGACCCGCAAGTCGCCACCGCCGCGGCAATGACCGTTCAGGCGGCAATCGAAGCGGCAACGCCACTGGCAAGCCCGACCTTTTCCGTGCCAACTGCAACAACAGCAACAGCCCCCATCACGCCGACCTTCTCCCAGCCGATGGCAAGCGTGGGAGATGTCACCAACTGCCGCAAGGGACCGGGAACCAGCTACGAGCGCGTCACCCAACTAGCGTCCGGGGAATCGGTTCAAATCGTGGGATTCTTCCCGCCAAACTATTGGGTGGTTTCCAGCAAAGACGGCGAGTGCTGGCTCTCTGGTGAGTTCGCCACCCCGGTTGGAAGTTTTGCGGCAGTACCAACCGTCACCGCGCCGCCCACTCCGCAAGGAGGCGCTCCCGACCCGGCGACCTTCCCCAAGAACGGTTGGACGTTCTACTGTTATAGCGGACAGGCGGACATCACCCTGAGTTGGAACGACAACGCGAATAACGAAACCGGCTACCGCATCCTGAGAAACGGCGAAGCGGTTACCGAATTAGCCGCCAACTCCACCTATTTTGCCGAGACAATTCCCCTGCTCTCCGGTCAAAATGTGGGCTATCAAATCCAGGCGTATAATGAGGTAGGAGAAGCAAACAGTTCCACAGCAAGCATCACCTGTCCATAATTCCCCATCAACAAAATAAAAAAACGCGCCCGTAACGGGCGCGTTTTTTTTATTTACTCTTCGCCAAACTGTTCCTTTGACTTCTTGATCTGTTTGCCGCGATCTTCAGTGGACAAAATCCGCTTGCGAATGCGGTAGTTTTCAGGAGTAACCTCCAGCAACTCGTCATCGGAAAGATACTCAATCGCTTCATCCAAACTCATCTGGCGCGGCGGAGTCAGGCGAATTTCCATATCGCCACGGGCGGAACGGATGTTGGTCAGGTGCTTCTTTTTGCAGACATTGACGGCGATATCCGACCCGCGCGCATTTTCACCGACCACCATGCCTTCATATACTTCCACGCCGGGGTTGATGAACAACACCCCGCGCTCTTCGGCAGATTTCAAGGCGTAGGCTGTAGTTGAACCAGCTTCCCAGGCGACAATCGAACCATTCGTGCGGGTGGACATGGGGCCTGCCAGTTCATCATAGCCATTGAAGATGGTATGCATCACACCCTCGCCGCGGGTGGAGGTCAGGAATTGGTAACGGAATCCGAGCAAGCCTCGGGTCGGCACAATATAAACGATGCGTGTCATTCCCTGACCGGCGTCATGCATTTCGGTCATCTTGCCGCGACGACTCCCCAGCATTTCGACCACCACACCGACCGTGTCGTTGCTGGTTTCGACATGCACTTCCTCATAAGGCTCGAGCAAAGCGCCGTCATCCGCCTGGTGATAGATCACCTCGGGACGCGACACCTGAAATTCATATCCCTCGCGGCGCATGGTCTCGATGAGGATTCCCAAGTGAAGTTCGCCGCGCCCTGACACTAGGAAGTTTTCAGCAGAATCCGTGTCTTCGACCCGCAGGGCGACATTGGTGCGGAGTTCATCGTACAAACGCTCACGCAATTTGCGCGATGTGCCCCAACGGCCCTCCCTACCCGAAAATGGAGACGTGTTCACCCCAAACGTCATGCGGACGGTTGGTTCCTCTACCCGGATGGTGGGCAACGCAATAGGATTAGCGGGGTCGGCAAGTGTTTCGCCAATGCCAATCGCTTCGAGCCCAGCCAGCGAAATAATATCGCCAGCCGAAATACTTTCCACCTCGACCTTTTTCAGCCCCTGGAAGGTGTAAAGATAACGGGCGCTTTCGGGGGTCGTCGAGCCATCGTTTTTGATTCGCACCAGTTTTTGCCCTGCCTGAATCGTTCCCGCAAAGAGACGTCCGATGGCGGTCACGCCGCGGTAATCGTCGTAGCCAAGCATGGTGACCAGCAATTGCATCGGGGCATCGGGATCAACCTTGGGCGCAGGGATATGTTTGAGAATCACGTCGAAGAGCGGTTGGAGATCGGGTCCCAGTTCAGGAGTCAAGCCTGCTTTTCCAACGGTTGCCTGGGCATAGACAACGGGGAAGTCTGCCTGCTCCTCGGTTGCACCCAATTCGATGAAGAGGTCGAAGGTTTCATTAAGCACGCGCGCAGGTTCGGCATCTTTACGATCTACCTTGTTGATGACCACAATGGCTTTATGCCCCATGGAGAGGGCTTTTTTTAATACAAAGCGGGTTTGCGGCATGGGACCTTCCGCCGCATCGACCAGCAGGAGAACGCCGTCCACCATGTTCATGACGCGTTCCACTTCGCCGCCGAAGTCTGCGTGACCGGGCGTGTCCACGATATTGATTTTGATCGTCTGTCCACTGGCGGGGTCGGTCAACGAAATTGCTGTATTCTTAGCGAGGATAGTGATGCCACGTTCGCGCTCGAGATCGTTGGAATCCATCACGCGCTCCACAACCTGCTGGTTCTCGCGGAAGGTATGCGACTGGCGAAGCAGGTAATCCACAAGGGTGGTCTTGCCGTGGTCGACGTGGGCAATGATGGCAATGTTTCGGAGGTCAGTTCTTTCGATGAGCATTTTTACACCTGGTTTCATCCGTCGGGAAACGACGGTCAATTTACACACACAAAAACCCCCGACGGGGAAAGCCGAGGGCTTGAAGTCAAAAGATCGGCGTGCAAATGATATGTTATCAGAGAGTGCGGGATTTGGGTAGGGAAAACCGGCGACAAAATCCGCCAATCCACCCGAAGAGCGCTTTACGAAAAATAGCCGCTGGTGTAAAATGCGTGCCTGTTAGCTGGCAGACCAAATCGATAAAAGCAAAACATTACATCCGCCTGTCACGACGCTGTCCAAATGGACGCAGGGTCACAGCGGCAGAAAAACTATCGCAGGAGGAGGCAAAATGCCCCGTATCAAATGCCATTACATAGATTGCGTATTTCTGGATGAAGGCTATTGTTCCGCCGCCGCCGTGGAATTCGATCCAGACACTGGATGCGCCACCTATTCCGTCACCGAGGAAAGCGCGCAAAAGGACGAAGACTGGTACGAGGAAGATGAAACAGAAGAATGGGAGGATGAAGAAGAAGATGAAGAAGATAGTGATTGGTTGGACGAAGAAGACGAGTTTTAATATCCGCTCTCAATAACCAATAAAAGAACACCTCCTATTTGCCCAAGACAGGAGGTGTTCTTGTTTTTCCAGTTCACGTAACTTTGTCGATGGTACAACCTGGGAAATAATTCTGCCGACCTTCGACTTTCAAGAATATCATCCAAACAACGAAACCACCGCTTCCCTGAACACCTTCGTGTGGTAGTCCACATCTTCCTGTGTGGTGGCGGGTGAGATGAGCGCCATGTTGTGGAAGGGGGTCATCAGGATTCCGCGATTGAGCGAGAAGAGGTGCATGTAGCGGTCGAGTTCGTGGTCGATTGCCGCCGCCGCTTCGCCGCCATTTTTGGGCGGGGTGGGACGGAACCAGTATTCGGAACGGTTTCCCAGCCGTTTGACAATCCACGGCAGGTCGAATTCTTTGATGACGCCTTCGACTCCCGCTGTGAATTGTTCCTGCAAAGCGATTGCCCGCTGGTAGAAATCTTCGGTGAGGACATGCTGGAAGGTGGCTTTCATCGCCGCGATGGACAGGGCGTTACCCGCCAGCGTCCCGCCAATGCCGCCCACATCTGAATCTTCGAGGACGAGTTTGGCGGCGAAGGCTTTGGAGACTTCCTCCGTGAAGCCGTACACCGCCGCAGGAACTCCGCCCGCGATGGGTTTGCCGAGGGTGAAGAAATCAGGCTTGAGACC
>CAILWD010000441.1 GCA_903837815.1 uncultured Chloroflexota bacterium
CCGATCTCGAATTAAAGGACATTCTCATGGCTGACCATATCAGCGTTACACAAATCTCGAACTACATCGGACAGGACGTCGTCCTCAAAGGCTGGGTCTACAACCGCACCGACAAGGGCAAGTTGTCATTTTTGCTCGTGCGCGACGGGACGGGCTTCATCCAGTGCGTCGCCTTCAAAGGTGACCTGACGCCCGAACTCTTCGAGACCATTTCCCACCTGCCGCAGGAGACTTCGGTCATCATCACGGGATCAGTCCGCGAAGACAAGCGCGCGCCTGGCATCCCTGGCGGATTCGAAGTCGGCATCAAGGATTTGCAGGTCGTGCAATCCGCCGAACTCGACTACCCGATGTCGCTCAAAGATCACGGCGTGGATTTCGCGCTCGACAACCGTCACCTGTGGCTGCGGATGCAGAGTCAGTGGGCAGTTCTCCGCGTCCGCGCCACGGTGATGGCAGCCACCCGCGAATGGCTCGACACCAACGGCTTCACCGAAATGTCCACGCCCATCCTAACCCCCGCCGCCGCCGAAGGCACCACCACCCTCTTCGAGACCGAATACTTCGACGAAGGCAAAGCCTACCTCGCGCAGACGGGTCAACTCTACAACGAAGCCAACATCTTCTCATTCGGAAAAGTCTACTGCTACGGACCCACCTTCCGCGCCGAAAAATCCAAGACCCGCCGCCACCTGACCGAGTTCTGGATGCTCGAACCCGAAATCGCCTTCTGCGACCTCGACGGCTTGATGGAAGTCGAAGAGCAGATGATCACCCACATCGCCCAGCGCGTCATCCGCGACCGCACCCCTGAGTTGAAATTCCTCGGGCGTGACATCTCCAAACTCGAAAAGATCGTCGGTCCCTTCCCACGCATCTCCTACGACGACGCGGGCAAGATGATCGATGAACTCCGCGAGAAAGAAACTGACCCCGAGAAGAAAGCCCTGCTCGCCTTCGAATGGGGCATGGATTTCGGCGCGCCGCATGAGACCGCCATCACCAACCAATTCGACAAGCCCGTCTTTGTCTACGGCTACCCAAGCGCGGTCAAAGCCTTTTACATGGAACCGTGGCCGGGTCGCCCCGAAGTCTGCAAGTCTGTGGATTTGCTCGCTCCCGAAGGCTACGGCGAAATCTGCGGCGGCTCGGAACGCATGAGCAGCCACGAAGGATTGCTGGCAAGAATCCGCAAAGAGAAACTTCCCGAAGAAGCCTTCAAGTGGTATTTGGAACTCCGCAAATATGGCTCTGTCCCCCACTCAGGCTTCGGCATGGGCACCGAGCGCGTCACCGCCTGGATGTGCGGCATCGAACACATCCGCGAGGCAATTGCGTTTCCACGCACGATCAAACGCGTGTACCCATAAAGGTAGACAGGCACACATAAACATATAAAAAGACTCTGTGCAACCAGCCAGAGTCTTTTTTGCGCCTGCCCGCGTACCTTCTGCCGCCCCCTTTAGCACAAAACCGAATAAAAATCAAACAATTTCGATAAGAGGTCGTTTAAGGTTTATCTACCCTCTCCCCTGTGATTATGGTATAAAACAGGCAGCCCTGCTGTGCGCGTGATATCACCCTCACGTTTTGAGCCAACACTGTTTAAAAGGGTCCTTATCTTTACGGAAATAACGCGATAGGCCTGAGCCAAGGCGGCGTTTCCCGGTCAGGACCCACCTGCGAAAGCAGGTTCAAAACCTGGTGATACACGGCATAAGCGGGGTCTCTCTTTTTAAAACTGCGATTTGGGCTGTCACCAAATTTGTCTGACATTCAATTGGAAAATTAGAAAACTCTTCCTTGACGAGTTCGCAACTCGCGTATAAAATACGCGCCATTAATAAACAACTGAATATGGAGATATAGCGGCTGGGTCTCGGAAACGAGATCACGAGGTGGAGGTTCTCCCGCGCGAGCGGGACGCTAATTGCGGTCACAAACATGATCGCGAGAAAATCGGATAGATCAGCGGATGCCTCTGAAGTTACTTCACTAACTTCCTTCTCCCTTCCAAGCAAGCGGACTTGGCGCAGGTGTTTTAAAAAACTCTGTTGCCAGCCACTGAAAACCGGGCAGTGATGTGCGGGACAAAGTGGACGCAGTGATTACAGGCACAGGGTAAAACATGCGTTTTGTCCACCTGTAGTTTTATGGAAGGGCGTTTCTTTTTAATACCAGCGTATTAAACAGGTATGCCCAAGCATACCTGTTTATTTTTTAATTTTGGAGAAAAATGCGCAAGAATCGGGTGGCTTCCATGAAGGCAAGACAATACAATCTCCGTCAAGAAAGGAGATAAACATGGAATCTGCCATTGAACTTTCACAACATTATCAACTCATCGAACGGGCAATCGAGTATATCGAAGCCAACGCCCAGCGCCAGCCCGAACTGGATGAAATTGCATCCGCCATCGGCTTGAGCGAGTATCACTTTCAGCGGTTGTTCACCCGCTGGGTAGGGATCAGCCCGAAGCGCTTCATGCAATTCCTGACGAAGGAACACGCCAAGGAGCTGCTTGCCCGATCCGAAAACCTGCTGGAGACTTCGCATCGGGTTGGGCTGTCCAGCCTGGGACGCCTGCACGATCTCTTCATCAACACAGAGGCGGTCACTCCGGGCGAGTTCAAATCGCGTGGCGCGGGCTTGACCATCCGCTACGGGCTGCATCACACACCTTTCGGGAAGTGCCTGGTTGGGACCACCGAACGCGGCGTCTGCCACTTGAGTTTTGTGCAGACCAGCGAAGGCAACGCGATTGACAACCTGGTCGCGGACTGGAAACAGGCGCGGATGGTGGAGGATTACAAATCCACCGCCCCACTGGTGGAGCAAATCTTCCCCACCGCTTCGACTGCGCTCAGCGAGAATCGGCAGATCAGCCTTCACCTGCGCGGGACGAACTTCCAGATCAAGGTTTGGGAGGCGCTGCTCGAAATTCCGCTGGGAGCGGCAGCGACCTACGAGCAGATCGCGGCCTGGGTCGGCAACCCGAATGCGGTGCGGGCGGTTGGGACTGCAGTCGGGCATAACCCGATTGCAGTGCTGATTCCCTGCCATCGGGTCATCCGCAAGAGCGGTGAGTTTGGAAACTATCGTTACGGCGCGGCAAGGAAGATGGCGCTGTTGACAAAAGAATACGTCGCTGCGGGCAGTTCACAGGAACTAATCGCAAGATAAGAAACGAGATTGCTTCGGGCAAAAAACGCCCTCGCAATGACATAAATCGAACAGGAAAAAATGAAATCAAAAATTTGGACGGCATTACTGGCTTTATACATCGTCTGGGGTTCGACCTACCTGGCAATTCGAGTCACCATCGAAACCATTCCACCGTTCTTTCACGCTGGGATTCGGTTCCTTGTCTCAGGCTTGATTTTGATCATCTGGCAGCGGGCGGCGGGGCAATCTCTGCCTACGCGCAAGCAATGGAGAAACACCGCCATTGTCGGCTTGTTGCTGCTTCTCGGCGGTAACGGGCTGGTTGCCTGGGCGGAACAATTCATCCCGTCGGGGATTGCCGCGTTGGTCATCGCCTCCAGCCCGATGTTTTTGGTCATCGGCGAGGCAATCCGCCCGAATGGGGTCAAACCCAACTGGCAGGGAATCGTCGGCTTGCTGATCGGCTTCGTGGGTATTTTCATCCTCATTGGTCCCGCTGAGATTTCGGGCAGCGCTACAAAATTCAACCCGTTTGGCGTGGTCGCGCTGTTATCCGCGTGTTTTCTGTGGGCAACGGGTTCGATGGTTAGCAAGTCGGTGGATTTGCCCAGGTCGTCGCTGATGAATACGGGCGCGCAGATGCTGACCGGAAGCGTCGGTTTGTTCATCGTTTCGTTGATCACGGGCGAACTGCAAGGCTGGGACGCAACCGCCATTTCCGCCCGTTCGTTGTTCGGGCTGTCGTATCTAATTTTTGTGGGTTCCCTGATTGGGTTTGCTTCATACGGATGGCTGCTGCAAAACGCGCCCATCTCGCTGGTTTCGACCTATGCCTATGTCAACCCAATCGTTGCTGTTTTTCTTGGAACCTGGCTCGCGGATGAACCGCTGGAGCCGCGCATCTGGCTTGCGGCGGCGGTCATCGTTGGGTCGGTTGTCTTCATCAATAGTACCAGGACCATGGGTCAGGGTCGGAAAAAGGAGGTTTTAGTGGAGAGTCAGCAGTAGGAAAGCGGTCAATAATCAGTGACCAGTTATCAGTAATCAGTCATCTATCAAAAGGAGAAATAAAAATGGACGCAAAAGATTTGGTCAAACGCGTGAAGGAAGATAATGTCAAGTTTATCTCTTTGCAATTTACAGATGTAATGGGCGCGGTAAAGAGCGTGGATATGCCCGTCCGCAATCTGGCGGGCGTGCTGGAAGACGGCGCCTGGTTCGACGGCTCTTCGGTGGAAGGGTTCGCCCGCATTCAGGAAAGCGATATGCGCCTGATCGTCGATCCCGAAACCTATGCGGTTCTGCCCTGGTCTTCGGCTGAATCAAAGCGCGCGCGCGTGTTCTGCGATATTTACACCCCCGATAACAAGCCCTTCGAAGGCGATCCACGCGGCGCGTTGAAGCGCATCCTCAAGAAAATTGCCGAGCGCGGCTGGAAGTTGAACATCGGACCCGAACCCGAATTCTTCCTCTTCAAAGAATCGAATGGAAGCAACGGCGTTCACCCCGTTCCCCACGATACGGGCGGCTACTTCGATTTCTCTTCCTTCGATGAAGCGGTGGTCGTGCGCACGGCATTGATGGAAGCTCTCGACGCGATGGGTCTGGATGTGGAAGTGGGGCATCACGAAGTCGCCCTCGGCCAGCACGAAATTGACTTTCGTTTCGACGACGCCTTGAAGACCGCCGACAACGTTTTGACTTTGAAGTACACCGTCAAGGCGATTGCCGCCCAGCACGGATTGGTTGCCTCTTTCATGCCCAAGCCCGTGTACGGCATCAACGGTTCGGGAATGCACTGCCATCAGTCGCTCTTCGACATTAAGACAGGCGCCAACCTGTTCTTCGACTCGAAGGACACCGCGCACCTCTCGCCGCTGGCCTACTCCTTCATCGCGGGGCAGTTGAAGCACGCCCGCGCCCTGGCTGGCGTGGTCGCCCCGACGGTCAATTCGTACAAGCGCCTCGTCCCCGGCTACGAAGCCCCGGTGTACATCGGCTGGGCGCAGCAGAACCGCTCGGCGTTGATCCGCATTCCGCGCTACACCGAAGGACGCGACAAGGCTGTCCGCGCCGAACTGCGCTTCCCCGACCCATCTGCCAACCCGTACCTGGCTTTCACCGCCATGCTTGCCGCCGCCCTCGACGGCATCGACAACAAGATGACCCCGCCCAAAGCGTTGAACAATATCAACCTGTACCACCTCGACAGGGAGGAACGCACAAAACTGGGTGTGACCGAATTGCCCGGTTCGCTGGCTGAATCTCTGGGCGAATTGGAGAAGGACGAAGTCTTGAAGTCTGCCCTTGGCGAATACCTGTACGAAGCCTACATGCGCGCCAAATGGGAAGAGTGGGACGAATTCCGCCTGCGCGTGACCGATTACGAAATCACCAAGTATTTGGAAACGGCATAAATCAGTAATCGCATTTGAAAAAGCCCCTGAGGTGTTCAACCTTCAGGGGCTTTTGGTTTAGTGTTTCACCGTGCCTTGCGCGAGTTCCATGATTTCGTCTCTCGATTCATAGACCCGCACCAATTTTCCGTCCTGCATTTGCAGGATGCGGTCAACGTACTGGCACATGCGCAAGTCATGCGTGACCATGATTCCCGCGCGGTCATTTTCATGGATGAGGTGGGCAAAGGTTTCGACGACTTGAAAGGCGCGTTCGGTGTCGAGCGAGGCGGTGGGTTCATCTGCCAGCACCACGGCGGGGTTGTGGATCAGGGCGCGGGCAATGGCAACGCGCTGCTGCTGCCCGCCCGACATTTGGGCGGGGAGGTTATACAAACGATCCGCAAGCCCTAAACGGGCAAGCAATTCATCAGAGCGAAGTTTACCGGCACGGTCAAGTTTTCCATTTAACCTCAACA
>CAILWD010000442.1 GCA_903837815.1 uncultured Chloroflexota bacterium
ACCGACCTGCAAGCCGCAAACCCGCGCTTCATTATCGAAGTCACAGCCTTGGACAAACCCTGGGTCTCGGGTCCCGACACCTCGCGCGAGTTCCCCGAACTGCGCGAGTTTCTGAACGATAATTATTTCGCGCAAGTTGAAAAAGAAGATTACATCATCTACGAGATTGATGGTAGACCGTAGACGGCAGACCGCCGTCCATCGTCCACCGTCCACCGTCATCCCATGAAATATCTCACCCGCGTCTCCATCCTCTACCTTGTTCTCCCCTTCCTCCTCTTCGCCCTCGGCTGGCTGAGACTCTCCATTGCTGTCCCCGTCGTCCTTCTCATCCTCTGGACAACTTGGAAACTCCTTGCCCAATCCCCAATTACCAATTGCCAATTACCTTCCCCCCAATCTACCTTTTACTTATTACTTATTACTGGCACTTGGCTCCTCCTCTCTGGCATCGGCGGCTACGCCTTCCAAAACTGGGATCACCACTGGCGCAACGCCGTTTTGCATGACCTCATCGCCTACGACTTCCCCGTGATTAACTCCGCGCCCGAAAAGGGAGCGATTCAAATGCTGGTCTATTATGTGGGATATTTTCTCCCCGCCGCGTGGATTGGAAAACTCCTCGGCTGGCAGGCGGCAAACTTCGCCCTCTTCCTGTGGGCGTGGCTCGGCGTTTTGCTCGTCACCCTGCAACTCGGCAACGCCCTCAAAACTTCGCCGCTCAAACTCGCTTTTCTCCTCATTTTCTTCAGCGGACTAGATTCCCTCGGCGCGTTGTTCTTTGCCACCGATTACCCAACCCTCTTCCCGCCCATCCAGCATCTCGAAATCTGGAGCGGAAATTTACAGTATTCCTCTTTCACCACCCAATTATTCTGGGTCTTCAACCAAGCCATCCCCGCCTGGCTGTGCATCACCCTGCTTGCCGACAAACCAATTACCAATCACCAATTACCAATCTCCCCTATTCCCTACAAACTACTCATCTATTCTTTTTCCTTCTTCTTCGCCCCCCTCGCCGCCGTCGGACTTCTTCCCTATGTTTTTATCGAATTATTCAAACAGACCGACTTCAAATCCCCGTTCAAAAACCTGCGCTTTGATATTCTCCTTGCCAGCGGAATCATTATCCTCGTTTCGTTTCTTTATTTTTCATCCAACACCGCCGCCCAGGAGCGCGGACTTCAAGCCATCGCGCTGAAAGATTTTCTCGCCTTCTTCCTGCTCGAAGGTGGAATTCTCTGGCTGGCGTTGGCTCCGCTCAAATGGCGTGATCCGCGCTGGGCGGTGACAGGTTTGCTGCTTGCCGTCATTCCCTTCATCCAATTTGGCAGCGGACGCGACTTCGTCATGCGCGCTTCCATCGCTCCGCTTTTCTACCTCATGATAATGACAGGCGAAGCCATCTTCTCAAAGACCACTCCACGCTCGTTACTCGTTACTCTTTACTTGCTACTTGCCCTCGGCGCATTGACTCCGCTTTACGAAATCAACCGCTCGGTTTATCGCACAGTCCAATACTATTCGCTGGAATCAGGTCAACGGGCGCAACCAACTTCGGGCGAGGTAACCCACCTTCCGCAGCCAGGAGTCCCAGAGGGTGAACATCCCAACGCCCTCGTCGCAGACGACATCCGCACCCTGAAATTTATGGACGATAAACTCTCGAAGAATTTCATTGCCAACGTGCGGCAGTCGTTGTATTATCGTTATATCTCGCCGCGTTAATGTCATTGCGAGCCGCCGCTTTTGTTCGTGGGCGGCGAAGCAATCTCCCGCAAGGCAAAAAGGAAACCGCATGTCACAAATTCAATTTCCGCCCAACCCGCAAGCCTTCAACAATCAAGTCTGGGAAATCATCCGCAAGATTCCGTTTAGCAGAGTCGCCTCATACGGACAGATCGCAAAAATGCTCCCGCCGCCCGCTGGCGTGGACGCTGAAACCTATCTGGAGTTTGGCGCGTTGTGGGTCAGCGGCGCGGTGGCAAACAGCCCCGACGACATCCCATGGCACCGGGTTGTTAATTCAAAAGGTGAAATCAGCGAACGGAACGGGCTGGAAGCGAAACGACATACGCTTTTGTTGGAAGATGAAGGCGTGGTGTTCGGCGTCAGGGGGCGCATCGATATGAAGAAATACGGTTGGAGCGGCAAGATCAAAGCGGAAACTTCATAAATTGTAAATTACGGAGATTCCCATGCCTGGTTTTTCCTCCCCTCCAAATCCGCAGGCATTCAACCAGCAAGTCTGGAATCTTGCGCGCCAGATTCCAGTTGGTAAAGTTGCCACCTACGGACAGATCGCAAAGATGATTCCCCCGCCAATTGGTGTGGAACTGGAAGCCTATGCCGCATTCGCCCCGCGTTGGGTGGGCGGCGCGATGGCAGCCTGCCCCGACGACGTGCCCTGGCAGCGGGTGATCAACTCGCAGGGCAAGATCAGCGAACGCGCTGGAGCCGGGAAACAGCGTCAACTGCTCGAAGGGGAGGGAATCATCTTCGACGCCAAAGACCGCATCGACCTAAAAAAATATGGCTGGAGCGGAAAGGATGAAGACATCCCGCAGCAGCCATCGCTTTTCTGACCCCACATCTGGACTCAAAAGTCTCCCGACTTTTGACCAACGACAGGACGCGAAGCGGTTGGACTCCATCGTCTATTTCGTCAGTTCAAAAATCAGCGTATCCAGAGCCAAGTCCAACGTGATCTGGCCCGTTTTGACTCTCTCGTCGATGGTCAGCAGGTGACGGTAAATCCCCTCAAGCGATTCCATCGTGAAGCGGTTTGCCTGCCCTGTTGTCTTTTCTGCCACGAAGGGATGAACGCCCAGCGCGCGCGCCACGTCGTCTTTGTTGCCGCGCCCGTCCAGAATTTCCCGCGCTTGAATCAACAAACGAAATTGCCGCACGACCATGCCCCACAGCGAGAACGGGTCTTCGTTTTCCAGCAGGCGGTGCAAAAGTTTTTGAGCCGTTTTGCCGTTGCCCTGCGACAGCGCATCCACGAAATCAAAGACACTTTGTTGCGAGGTGACGATGCAAACCGCTTCCACATCTGACGTTTGAACGGGGCGCGCCCAGTTGACATACGCCAGCAACTTGGCAAGTTCCATCCCAGCCTGACGGGTATCCACGCCGACCATTTCGCCAAGTTTCGCCGCCGCAGCGGGATCAATCTTCCCGTTTTGATTCTTCGCCTCGTTCACGATCCAGCCTGCCATGTCGCGTTGCTTGGGGAGCATGAACGCCTGCGTTTTGACAAGGCTGGAATTTTTCTCTGCCCATTTCAAGAGCCAGTGTTTCGCCGCTTCTTTGGGTTCGATGAGTTCATGAATCACCAGCTTGACCGTGTCGGGCGCTTTGCTGATGTATTCCTCGAACTTCTTGCGGACGGCGGGGTTGTCATATTTCGCCGACGGGTTGGCAAGCGTGACCAGACGTTTCGACGCAAGGAACGGCATGGCGTTGAGCGCGTTGTTGAATTCCTCGTCGCTCATGCTGCGGGCTTCGAAATGCGCGGTATTCATCCCCGCCGTGGTCGGGCCGCTGAATCCAGACTCGAAGTCTTTGAGCTTGCGGGTGATGGCAAATTCGTCGTTGCCGAAAAGGATGAAGATGTTCATAGGATGTTGGGACACGGCGCCGCCGTGTCCCTACTGTGTGATAACCCGATGCACGCCCTTGCGGACGGGGATGATGTCCACGATTTGCATGTGACCCATGAAGGCTTCGGTGGTGACGTTTTCCTGAAGCCAGGTCCCCAGCGGACGGGAGAGCAGCACGCCGACGACTGCAAATGCAACGGCAAACGGCACGAGCAGAATCTTCGTCAGCGTGGATTTGCTCCCTCGAAGCGGGAACCAGGCTAAGGTCGCAGCAAGCAGGAGGGTGGTCGCCAGATTCGTTCCGCATCCCGCATGAATCGCCAATCCGCTTTCGCCGCCGCGCAGTCGCTCCAGCGCTTCGGTTGCGGCAGACCAAACTTCGGGCGTGGAAAAATCGCCAAGCAGGAAAAATCCCGTCGGGTTGGAATGTCCCGCCATGCGGCCTTTGTGCGTGCGCGACAAAATATGCAGGGTGGCGTGTTCGAGCGCGTGGTTGCGCCGCGTTTCGAGAAGGAAGGGGAGGTCGAGGATCATGGGTTGATTATACGCTTTAAAAGAAATAACCACGAAGGGTCACAAAGAGGCACAAAGGAAATCTTCGCGTGCTTCGCGGTAAAAGGGTTTTAGGTTTGGGTTATGGTGTAAACCTGATTGAGCGCTTCCAGGAACTCCGCGGGTGGCATGGGCTTGAGGATTTGCCTGCGCGTTTCGCGGTCGAGAGTTTTCATCAGCAAATATTGAACGGCGTACTTGCGGAACAACCGCTGACCGTCCTCTTCGCCGTAGAATTCGACGCTCTTTGCCAGATGCCTGCGGACGGTCTCCCGCACCTGTTCGGATGTGACTTGCTCGCGGTCCAGTTTTGAAAATATCCACGGGTTGGCGAGTGTGCCGCGCCCGATCATCACCGCGTCGCAGCCCGTGTGACGTTTCATCCGCTCGATGTCTTCGACCCGCTTCACGTCGCCGTTGCCGATAACTGGGATTTTGACCGCAGCCTTGACCTCGGCGATAGCGTCCCAATCCGCATTGCCGCCGTAGCTTTGCTCCTTCGTCCGCCCGTGGATGGCGATCAGCGACCCTCCGCATTCCTCGACGATTCGCGCGATGAGTTGATAGTTTTTATTCTTCTCCCAGCCGAGGCGGATCTTGCCTGTGACGGGGACTTTGAGTTTGGCGCTGAGCTTTTTGAAAGTCCGCGCAATTTTCAGCGGGGACTTCATCATGCCCACGCCCGCGCCGCGATGCGAAATGGCTTTGGCGGGGCAGCCCATGTTCACGTCGATGAAGTCTGGATTCCAGTCCTGCACGATCAACGCGGCTTCCAGGATTTTATCGGGATTGTCGCCATAGAGTTGGAAGGTGACAGGTCGCTCGATTTCCTGAAAATAGAGTTTCTTCGCGGGCTGTTTCGACTTGCTGAGGATTTTCTCCACCTGCACGAATTCGGTGTAACTCATGGCGGAGCCAAACTCACGGCACAGCGAGCGGAACGGCCAGTCGGAATAACCGTCCATCGGCGCGAGAATCGCGTCGCCATAGATGGGGATGTCGCGGATGTAAAAAACGGGGGAGTTGGTCATTGGTTACTCAATACGGATAAAGTTATTTTTCAAGTATACCTGCTTTGCAAATGAATCGTTGACTCGCTGATTCGCTGAATCCCAAAACTCCTCTCGTCAACTCTGACCACCCGTCATATAATCGGTACATTGGTATATTCTTCACTTTATGAGACCCCCCCGCGTTTTTCTCTGCCACGCTTCGCAAGACAAACCCGCTGTGCGGGAGTTGTTCAACGCATTGAAAGCCGAAGATTGGATTGACCCGTGGCTGGACAAGGCAAAGATTCTGCCTGGGCAGGATTGGGAAATGACGATTGAAAAGGCAGTGGATGATTCGGATGTGGTTATTATTTGCCTTTCCAATCAATCAGTATCGAAAGAAGGATATGTTCAAAAAGAGATTCGTTATGCCTATGACCTCGCGCTGGAAAAGCCCGAAGAGACGATCTTCCTGATTCCCCTGCGGCTGGAGGATTGCATCGTCCCGCGCAAGTTGAAGGCGCTGCATTGGGTGGACTATTTCGGCGCGGACAAGGACGAGGCATACGCCAACCTGTTGGAAGCGTTGAGACTGCGCTACGAGCAAAAACTGAAAGCCGAGGAATTGGAGCGCGAGAGGCAGGAACAGAAACGCCACGAAGCGGTGGAGTTATCCCGTCAGCTTGCGGAGGAAAAAGCTGCCCGTGAAAAGGCGGAACTGGAGGCCAGGACCGAACGCGAGGCAAGGCTGAAATGGGAACGCGAGCGGGAAGAGGCGGAGAAGACCGCGCGTGAAAAGCTTGAGCGTGAGGCTGCCGAAAAAGCAAAATGGGAAAGAGTAGGTCAGGTTTCCAACCCGACAGGATCCATAACACCGAAAAAAAGTCAGGCTAAAAGCCTGACCTACGGTTTTTGGGGCATTGGCTTGCTGGCTTTAATCCTTATCGGAATTGGATTGAATTCCCTGCTCAAAAATCCGCCCGTTGCAACGGCTACAGACTGGCCGACGCCCAATTCGCTCACTTTGACTAGCGTGCCTTTTACGAAAACTCCAATCCCAACGAAAACCGCCATCCCAACGTCTGCTTTGAGAATTGGCTCGACTATGACTGGGGAACACGGTGAAACTTTGATCTATGTGCCAGCAGGCGAATTTAGGATGGGAAGTGAGAGCGGTGAATATAATGAAAAACCTGTTCACACCGTTTATCTGGATGCCTTCTGGATTGACCAGTACGAAGTGACCAACAAGCAATATCAGGCTTGCGTGGATGCGGGCATGTGCGAACTGCCGGCCTTTTTAAAATCATATACTTACCCAAGTTATTATGGAAATCCTGAGTTTGATAATTACCCTGTCCTCTATGTCAATTGGGATAAAGCAAATCGCTATTGTGAAGTCTGGGCAGGTGGAGATTTACCCACCGAAGCCCAATGGGAAAAAGCTGCGCGCGGCACAGATGAGCGCATTTATCCATGGGGTAACGATGTGCCAAACAAGGAAAAACTGATGAATTACAATCAAAATGTCGGCGATGCAACAGAAGTTGGAAAATATCCTGACGGGAAAAGCCCCTACGGCGTGTATGACATGGCGGGTAATGTTTGGGAATGGGTTAATGATTATTACCAAAGCAATTATTACGCAGTGCTTGGAGACAGCGTCTCCAACCCTACAGGGCCAGAATCTGGTAATGAGCGAGTGCTGCGGGGCGGCTCGTGGTACAGCAGCGATTACAACGTCCGTTCTGCCTACCGTTATAAGGTCTCCCAGTCGAATGCTCTATACATCATCGGGTTTCGTTGTGCCCGCTCACCGTAAAAGCAAGGATGAATTATGTGGGATGATGAATGAAAAGACCTTCAAGATTGTCAAAGTCTTGAAGGTCTTTTTGTCGCTATCCTTGCCTTGCGCCTACTGCTTTCTTGTGTTCCTCCATGTATGCCCGCAGCAGGGCGTTCATTCGGGTCTGGTATCCATTCCCCTGACCTTTGAACCATTCGATCACGTCGCTGTCAAGCCGCAGGGTGAGTTGACGTTTGGTGATCGGCTTGAGTCCACGCCGTACAATGCCCTTTGCAAACATTTCAGGCGTTATTTCGGGGATGTCTGAAAGGTCGATGTCCGCGTCGGTCATTGCATCAAGACGTTTAAAGTCAGTACCCGATTTGTTGGAAGTAGAGTTTTTCTTCATTCTTTGTTGCCTTTCTGGCAGAGATAATCCGAATGATGCCGTTTTCGTCGGTGTGTGCTACAACAATGACTCGAAATTGGAGCAAGCCAAAGGTGATGTAGCGCGTTTCGCCATAGTCAAATCGTGCATCTTCAATGGTGAAAACGTCGCCGTCAAACATGGGCGGCACATCGGCAAAATCAATGCCGTGTTTTTCGATATTTGAAAGCCTTTTTGTTTCATCCCATGTAAATTTCATAGTCTGGATTGTAACTACGTTCTGTAACTTCGTCAATCAAGAAAATCATCTCCTCCTCCCGCCTCCGAATCTTTGACTCGATTGAACAACTCAGGCAGGGGATGCAACTCCGCGATAGGCAGGGATAGGTTTCTGGCGGAATTTTGCGCGTGAAGCATGAAAAAGACCTCCGAAATTTCCAAAGGGAAAACCTCGAAGGTCTTTGGTTTTTACGTATCTCCCGTTTCTGGCAGGATGACTGGCTGCTCACAAAAGATTTTGCCGCGAATTTCGCAGATTTTCGCGGATTGTCAAAGAAAAATTCGCGTGAATTCGCGCAATCCGTGGCTAAGGTTTTGCTTTTTCCGTTAAAAACGGTAGAGCAGTTTTTACCAAATCCATGTCCTGTGCTATTTGAACAAATCGGAATGCGTTCCTGTTCTGGTCAGCCCAAGTTCTTCCTCGGTTGAGGTGTAGATCAACAACCAGTCAGGCTCGACGTGACATTCCCTGTTTCCCTCGTAGTTTCCATGCAGGGCATGATCGCGGTGGCGTTCTTCCAGTTTCTTCCCATCCACCAGCGCTCGAATGATATTAATCAGGCGTTCCATGATAAAGCCGCGCTTCTGCATCCGCTTGTAGTCTTTCTTGAACGCGGCTGTTCGGGTGATAGTGCGCGTCATGATTCCAAATCCGCAATGAGGGATTCGACATCCTTGAAAGTCTTTGTGTTGCGATGTTGCTTCAAGTCATCCATCGCCTGCAAGGTCTCCTCGTTGGGCTGGCTGGGTAATTTGATCTCGAATGGCAGCGCCCGTTGATTTTTGACCTGATAATAGAACAGGGTGATTGCCTGGGAGGGCGTCAACCCCATTTCGCTCAGTACTTTTTCGGTTTGTTTTTTTAGCACGGGATCAAGCCGTACGGTAAGCGTGGCTGTCTTGGACATTTTTTCTCCTTCTTGCTTGTACTGCGTTTGTATTTCCATTGTAACACGCCTATTCAACGCCAGTGCCTGATTTGCTTGAAGCGGAGTTTTCTTCATCTCTTCCATCCCGCCTCCCACTCTTTCACGCGAACGAACAACTCAGGCAGGGGATGCAACTCTGCAATGGGCAGGGACAGGCTTTTGGCAGACTTTGTACGTAGGCGGAATTTGCCGCGTGTGAGGTAACCAGCGAGGATGATTTCCATGCCGTAGACCCAGATGTTTTTCCACTCCAGCGGCGAGATGACGTAGGCTTCCTTGATGGTGGAACTATGGATCCCCACCCGCGCGGACGGGATGCTCTTGGCGTGCAAGGATGTAATGGAATAGAACGACTCGTCCAGTGTGACACGGGTTTTCGGGGAGAGAGTCACCAGCCGAGTTAATTTTCCGTGTATCTGGTCTTGTCCGCTGATTTCGATTTGCAACTCCGCGCTTGACTCGGATTTCAAAGTCAACCTCCCCAGCGGATTCCAATGCTGCGGGTTGCTCCA
>CAILWD010000443.1 GCA_903837815.1 uncultured Chloroflexota bacterium
AATGCCGCCGATGCCTGCCGCGAAAGTCTTGATCACGTCTGCGCGCCCGCCCACGCCGCCAGCCATCGGGTAGCCGCCGGAGATGCACTTGCCGAAGACGGTCAGATCGGGTTTGACGCCGAAATATCCTTGAGCGCCACCCAAGCCGAGGCGGAAGCCGGTCACGACTTCATCGAAGATGAGCAACACGCCGAACTCATCGCACAACTCGCGGATTTTTTGGTTGAAGTCAAACGGCACAGGACGAGTCCCCGATTCGGGCCCAAGCGGTTCGATAATCACCGCCGCCGTACCGCCCCGCAAGCGGTTGAGAATCAAATGACGTTTCAACGACCCCAAACTGTTCGGGAAGAATTCCCCGGTGGCGCGGCTGGCTCCACGCGGAATGCCCGTCGCTTCGAGCCGACCCGTGCCGGGGATATGCAACCCGTAAACCATCTGGTCGCTCCAGCCATGATACGCGCCGCCGACCTTGATGACGTATTTCTTTTTGGTAAACGTCCGCGCCGCACGGATGGCAGCCATCACGCCCTCGGTTCCAGACCCCAACATGCGGAACATTTCCACGGCGGGCATGAAGCGGTTGACCACCTCCGCCAGTTTCAACTCGTACTCGTGGAAAAGCCCGGTGACCGGTCCGCAGGTTTGCAGCATTTCGAAGACCTTTTCGCGCACGGGCGCATAGTTGCTGCCGAGGATGGTGGGGCCGCCTGCCTGCAGAAAATCTATGTAGCGGTTTCCGTCCGCATCCCACAGGTGAGCGCCTTCCGCTTTCTCGATGGCGATGGGAAAGGGATGATTGAAGGCAAGATTGTGTTGCACACCGCCGGGGATCAACTTCTTGGCGGCGTCGGTCATTTGCTTCGAGCGGGCGCATTTGTTCTCGAAATAATCGAGGTACTCCCCCATTTTTTCCCGTTTGACCGGGCGCATTGGCTGGCGAATGAGTTTGTCGAGTTTGTTGTATACCTCGTCTACATTGAGGTATTCGCTGATGGCATATTTTTGTTCGCTCATCTAATCTCCGTTTTGCTATTCTCCACCAGTTTCGGAAATTCCTTTTTCAACCTTTTTCTGGTCTTTGCGTAATTTCGAGAATGTAATCTCGCGCACTGCCAGCGGAATCTTGCTTACCTTTCTTTCGGAGCAAAGCGCCAGCAAATAAGCCAGCGAGCATTTTTCCAGAATTTCCACGTTGTGAACCGCGCGTTCCATGTCGTGACCAAAAATCAACGCGCCGTGATTCTGCATCATGAATGCGTTGTTATGGCTTCGGACATGCTTTGCAACGGTATCTCTGAGCATCCCCGTCCCGGAGGGAGCGTAGGGGATGATCTCCACACTGCGCCCCAGAAAGCGGGTCTGCTCATCAAACAGGGCTGGGATTGGGGCTTTGATCAAGGTCAACGCGCTGGCATAAACCTGGTGCGTGTGGACAATGGCATTCACGTCGCCGCGAACCTGATAGATTGCCCCGTGCATTCCAGATTCGACCGAGGGTTTGAGTTGCCCTTCGAGCGGATTCAACCCGAAGTCCAGAATGCATACGTCCTTCGGGGTCATCTTCATGTAATCGAAATTCGAAGGGGTGATGGCAAAAGCCTCCTGCCCAAGAATACGAAGTGACAAGTTTCCGCCTGTCGCCATCAGATACCCCTTTTGAACCAGACTTTGCGCGGTTTCGACAATCTGTATTTTGAAAGAATCGAACTTGCTCATTTTGCCTCCATGTGCTGTAACTTAACAGTGTTCGAATTGTAAAACGCCATCTTGACACTGTCAAGATTTGGCTTTAATATTTGCGCATGGCTCCAAAAAAATATCATCACGGCGATTTGAAAAACGCGCTCATCAAGGCGGGAATTAAGATTTTATCCAAAGAAGGGATTGGCGGGTTGACCTTGAGGAAGGTTGCCAGGCTGGCGGGCGTCAGTCATTCCGCCCCGTATGCCCATTTCGCCGACAAACAAGCCCTGATTGCCACCATTTCCACCGAAGGTTTCAAGCGACTCCATGCCGCACTGGACTCGGCTGTCGAGGCGAACGCCGATGACCCAAAGCGACAGTTGACCGAAGGGGCGCGGGCTTATGTCCAGTTTGCCATGAACAACGCAGACGCCTTCCAGATTATGTTCTCCGGTGTGCTGGAAAAGGAAAGGGATTATCCTTCCTTTGTCGAGATTTCCCACAAGACCTTCGAACGGGTTGTGGACATTGTCAGGGCATGTCAGGAGGCTGGCGTGTTGCGCCCCGCTCCCCCCGAAATCATGGCTGTGGCGGTGTGGGGACAACTGCATGGCGTTGTTTCCCTCGTTTTGGAAGGACAGGTCTCGGGCAAGGTACTCGATCACTGCGATATTCAAGAGATCGCGCACTTTGCTCTGGGGCAGATGATGTCTTGAAAAACGCCAATCTGAATTGGATAGTTGAGGGACATGTTGACGGTTTTTTCGTTTACAATCCAATCATGAAACAGCCCCTTGCCCTCGTTACCGGCGGAGCGCAACGGCTCGGTAAAGCTTTTGCTCTGACTCTTGCCCGCATGGGATATTCCATCGTCCTGCATTATCGTCATTCGGTTGCGGAAGCGGAAAAAACGGCGAAGGAAATCCGCGCACTGGGCATGGACTGTGTGGAAATCCGCGCCGACTTGACCATCTCTGAAAAATTGGATTTCCTGTTTGGGATGGTGGACGAGTTTCATGCCCCGTTAAAGGTTTTGGTTAACTCTGCGGCAGTCATGCCCGCTGGAAATCCGCGCGATCTGGAATTACGCGATTGGGACTCCGCTCTCGATTTGAATCTGCGCGCGCCGTTTTTGCTGGCACAGCAAGCCGCCAAACGGATGACGGGCGGCGGGCTGATTGTCAACGTCAGCGATGTTGCCGCACAAAAGGCGTGGAGCCGCTACCCATCCTACGCCGTCAGCAAGGCGGGGTTAGAGTCGCTCACCAAAATTCTTGCCCGCGCCCTCGCGCCGACCATCCGAGTCAACGCCATTGCGCCGGGGTTGGTCCTGCCATCGGACGTGGTGACAGAGGAGCAATGGCAGCAACTCGTCGAGAGGCTTCCGCTCAAACGCCCCGCCACGTTGGATGAAATTACATCCGCCTTGCAATTCCTCATCAACAACGAGTACATCACAGGTCAGACGATTGTGGTGGATGGCGGGTATTCGCTTTTGTAGCTGAAAAGGTAGACAGGTAAACAAGTACACAGGTAAACACGGATACTGGTCACTGATAACTGATGACTTCTAAAAAACTTCTCCCTGATATTTTTATTTCTCTTTTTCTCGTCGCGTCCACGCTGTATTACGCCGCGCGCTACGTTGATTTTTCCATTCCGCCGTTTGAAGACGCCGCCATGCTCATGCGCTACGCCCAGCACCTTGCAGAGGGTCACGGCATTGTCTGGAACGTCGGCGAAGCCCCTGTGGATGGCGCGACGGATTTCCTTTTCATGGTTACCGCCGCCGCGCTCATCAAACTCGGCTTGACAGTGGGACAGGCGGTTCGCGGCATTGGCTTTGCTTCGCACCTGCTGACTGTGTTGCTGGTCTATTGGGGAAACCGCCGCCTGCACAATGCCAACATCCCGCTGGCTTTTTTGAGCGGATTGTATCTGGCGGTTGGAACAGGACTCTCCTACGTCTCAGCCTACTTTGGGACGCCATTCTTTGCCCTCGCCGCCGCCGTCACCTGGACTTTGGGGCTGATGCTGATGCGCGACCGTCCTGAGCGAGTCGAAGGACCACGCTTCGGGCTGATTCTCGCCTTCGCCCTGAGCGGACTCGTCACAGGCTTGATTCGCCCCGAAGGCGTCATCCTCGCTTCGTTGATGGTTCTTGCCATCCTCCTCATGCGCGGATTGAAAAACTCGGTTTCAATCATCGTCACCTTTGGCGCGGTTTTTCTCTTGCTGGGCGGCGCGTACTTTTTGTGGCGCTGGGATTATTTTGGCTATCCGTTGCCCAACCCGTTCTATAAAAAAGGCGGCAGCGGATTGCACTGGGATTCGTACAACAACTCGCTTTGGAATCTGCTCCGTTTGTGTTTGCCGATGGCGATTGCCTTCATCCTCGGCTTTCGCTCACGCGTAAAACAGACTCTGGCGTATTTGATTCCCATCGTCGGTTTTGCGATGGTATTCGTGTTGATTTCAGACGAGATGAACTACGGGGCGCGTTTTCAATACGCCCTTGTGCCGATTGCCCTGCTCTCGTGGATTCCGCTGGCGGGTGGGCTAGGCTTTTTGAAACAGAATCAATTTTCAGCGTGGGAAAAGGGGGTGTACACCGCCGCCCTGGTCGCCGTATCCGCTGGATTGGTTTATTATTCCTGGTTCCAAAACTGCTTCCTCACATCCTATCAACAAACCTGCGCCCGCCCGTATGAAAGCGATGGGCGTTACGATATGGGTAAGTTGCTGGCGGAGTATCGCGGCAAGGGTTATGTGATTGCCACCACCGAGGCGGGCTTGATTCCGTATTATTCGGGCTGGGACGCGATTGATGTTTGGGGCTTGAACGACCAGTTCATTGCGCACAATGGCAGTTTGACGGTGGAGTACCTTGACCAATACAAGCCAGAGATTATCATGTTCCACGATTATTACTCGCCGCTTGTGCCGCCCAAGTTGACCGAAGCCAACCTCGCGCAGCGCTGGTTCGGCATGACGATTTTGATGAAGCAGTACGCCGAGGCAAACGGCTATGTGCTGGCGGCGGTCTTTGGCGATAGCCCCTACGACACGCATTATTATTACGTCCGCGCAGACTTTGCCGACAGCAAACGTCTCATCGAACAGATTTCAAAGATGAAGAAATATTATTGGTTTACAACGGGGAAGAAGTCCATTAACTATGCGGTGTATGCAGAGCCGTAGGCGGGTAAAAAAACAGTTTCATGGTACACTTGTTCTATCTCTGGAATCACCTTCAACCAAGTTTTTTATTAAAATGACAAGTGAAAATCAAATTCTGAGTGTAGCAATCACGAGATACTTCGTAATATGACATCCATTGTATCCATCGACATCGAAACCACGGGGCTTGATGAAAACCGCGAAGCCATCATCGAGATTGCCGCCGTCAAATTCAGCAACCGCCGCGTGGAAAGTGAATTCAGCACGCTGATCAACCCCGGCAAGCACATCCCAGACTTCATCACGGGCTTGACGGGCATCGACGACAAGATGGTGCGCGAAGCGCCGCGCCTGCGCGATATCGCGCACGAACTCACCGCCTTCGTCGGGGACTCGCCCATCCTCGGTCACAACGTCAAATTCGACATCGGCTTCCTGCGCAAGGCGGGACTCTTCCTATATCACCAGACCATCGACACCTACGAACTCGCCGCCGTGCTGATGCCCACCGCAAGCCGCTACAACCTCGGCGCGCTCGGTCAACAGTTGAGCATCCCCCTGCCCGCCACGCATCGCGCCCTCGACGATGCCCGCGTGACACAGGCGGCTTACGTCCGCTTGCTGGACATGGCGAAGGAACTGCCACTCGAAACGTTGCAGGAACTCGTCGAGTTGGGCGGCGGAGTCGATTGGGATGCAGGATGGGTCTTCGAGCAGGCGCTCCAGCTTCGAGCGAAGGAAGGAATCAAGCCGAAGCGGATTCAAAACGCCCAACCCTTCGACACGGTGAGCGAAAGTCGAACCGTCAGGGCGAAGCCAAAGACTGATTCATCTCCCAGAAACTTTCCACCCGTCGAGCGGAATGAAGAACCCGTCGGCATCGACCCCGAAGAAGCGGCGGCGGTGCTGGAATACGGCGGACCGTTCTCGCAATATTTCGAAGCCTACGAGCAGCGTCCGCAGCAGGTGGATATGCTCAAGGCGGTGACCCAAGCCCTTTCGAACGGCAACCATCTCATCGTCGAGGCGGGGACGGGCGTGGGAAAATCCTTCGCGTATCTCGTCCCAGCCGCTTTGTTCGCAGTCCAAAACAACACGCGGGTGGTCGTCTCGACCAACACCATCAATTTGCAGGACCAACTCATCAAGAAAGACATCCCCGATTTGAAGGCGGCGCTCAACCTCGACCTGCGCGCGTCGGTGATGAAGGGACGCAGCAATTATCTTTGTCCGCGCAAGACCGAGTACATGCGCTCGCACGGAGCGACCAACGCCAACGAAATGCGCGTGCTCGCCAAGATCATCGTCTGGCAGTTGGAGAACACCAGCGGCGACCGCAACGAGATCAACCTGACGGGTCCGACCGAGCGCGAGATTTGGGCGCGGCTCTCCGCTGAAGACGACAACTGCACCTCGGAAACCTGCGCGGGTCGCATGGGCGGAAGCTGCGCGTTCTATCGCGCAAAGCAGGCGGCGCAATCGTCGCACCTGTTGATCGTCAACCACGCCCTGCTGCTTGCGGACGTTTCGACAGGCAGCAAGGTTCTGCCCGAATACGATTACGTCATCGTGGATGAAGCGCATCACATGGAGTCGGCGGTGACGTCGGCGCTATCGTTCCGCATGACAGAGAACGACCTCGACCGCATGATGAAGGAATTGGGCGGCTCGTCGGCGGGCGTGCTCGGCAGGATGCTGACCGAAACCCATCAAACAATTCAACCCTCCGAGTTTGGTCTGCTGCAACAAAGAGCCAAACGCGCCACCGACCAGGCGTTTCGTCTCGAACAACTTTCCAAACAATTCTTCGGCATGTTGGGCGACTTCATCGCCATCCAGCGCGAGGGACAACCCGTCAGCAATTACACCTGGCAGTTCAGGGTCACGCCCGCCGCGCGTTCCCTGCCAGGCTGGGATGACGTGGAAATCTCGTGGAGCCAGGTCAGCGAGACGATGGGTTTGCTTTTGAAGTCGCTGGATGAAATCTATAAATCGCTCGGCGAACTCTACGTCGACGGGCACGACAACCTCGAAGATACAATGGGGACTCTAAGCAGCGTGATGCGGCGGATGAAGGAAGCCGAAGCCGCGTCTTCGGGGATGATTCACAAACCGTCGCCTGAGTTGATCTATTGGGTGGAAGTGAATCCACGCGGAGAGCGACTCTCGCTCAATGCCGCCCCGCTGCGGGTGGGTCCGCTGGTGGAGGAACATCTCTGGCTGAAGAAGGCGAGCGTGGTCATGGCGTCTGCCACGCTGACGACTCACGGCGAGTTCAACTATCTGCGCAACACGCTCTCCGCCAATGAAGTGGACACGCTGGCGCTTGGTTCCCCCTTCGATTACGAATCCAGCACCCTGCTTTACGTGGCGAACGACATCCCCGAACCAAACGCGCAGGGCTATCAGCAGATGCTCGACCGCGCCCTCGTCTCGGCAGCCAAAGCCACGGGCGGACGGATGCTGGTGCTGTTCACGTCGTATGCGGCGTTGAAGAAGACCGCGCAAGCCATCACGGGTCCGCTGGGACGGGAGGACATCTTCGTCTTCGAGCAAGGCGAAGGCGCGTCTCCCAATGCCCTGCTGGAGTCGTTCAAGACCACGGAACGCGCCGTGCTGTTGGGCACGCGCTCGTTTTGGGAAGGCGTGGACGTGCCTGGCGATGCGCTGTCGGTGGTGGTCATCACCAAACTGCCCTTCGACGTGCCCACCGACCCGATCATCGCCGCCCGCTCCGAGCTCTACGAAGACTCGTTCAACGAATATTACCTGCCCGAATCCATCCTCAAATTCCGCCAGGGCTTCGGACGGTTGATCCGCACCGCCTCGGACCACGGCGTGGTCGCCATCTTCGACAGGCGCGTGCTGACCAAGCAGTACGGCAGGCTATTCCTCGAATCGCTGCCGCAATGCACCGCCCGCCAGGGACCGTCCGCAGGTCTCGCCAAGATGGCTGGGGATTGGCTGGGAGCATGAGAGGGAAGACGGTCAATTGTCGAGCGGAGATTTGACAGCCAGCCCGCCGCGTTGAAGGACGTGAGTGTAGATCATGGTCGTTTTGACGTCTTTGTGTCCGAGTAGTTCCTGAACGGTTCGGATGTCGTATCCATTTTGCAGAAGGTGGGTGGCGAAGGAGTGACGGAAGGTGTGCGGGGTAACTCTCTTGTCCACTTTTGCGATGCGGGTAGCGTTGCGAATTTCCTTTTGAAGGGCGGTTTCATGAATGTGGTGACGCCAGGTGATTCCAGTTTCTTGATCGGTCAGGTGGGTGGAGGCGGGAAAGACATATTGCCAAATCCACTGTTTATGGGCGTTCGGGTATTTTTTGCCCAGTCCATAGGGCATGTAGACGGAGCCAAGTCCTTTGGCAAGGTCTTTTTTGTGGATGGCGTTGACATGTTCGAGGTGCTGGCGTAATGAGGTGCTGATGCTGTCTGGGAGCATGGTCACACGGTCGTCGCCGCCCTTGCCGTCGAATACGAGAATGCGATGATTTTCGAAGTCGATGTCTTTGACGCGTAGGCGGAGGCATTCCATCAGGCGCAGTCCACCGCCATACATGATCTGCGCCATGATTTTGTAGGGTTGGTTCATGCTGGCGATGATGGCACGGGCTTCGTCTTTGGAGAGGACGGTGGGAATGCGTTTTCCTTTTTTGGGGCGGATGAATCCGAGGGCGCTTTGGTCAAGGTCGATGATAAGGATGTTACGGTAGAGGAAGAGGATGGCGCTGATAGCTTGATTTTGGGTGGAAGCTGACGCTTTGCGTTCGACGACCAGGTGAGTGATGAATTGGTTAATTTCAGCTACGCCCATTTCTTTGGGATGTGTTTTGTTGTGGAAGAGGATGTATTCGCGCACCCAGTGCAGGTAGGTTTTTTCAGTACGTGGGGAGTATTGTTTGATGCGGATTGCGTCACGTAGTTGGTCGAGGAGTTTTTTTGGTTTTTGGTCCATTTCTTGCTCGCTTGGGGAGGTGAAAGTATAATGAAGGTGTGGAGAATATAAGGTATTATACAGCCACTTGACTGCATAATACCCTAATTCGGGGGTTTATACAGTACGCTGTATAAACCATAGTTAGGC
>CAILWD010000444.1 GCA_903837815.1 uncultured Chloroflexota bacterium
CTTTCAGATGGAACCCTGCTGACCCCTGATGTTGATGTGGATATCGAAATTAGCGGTGGCTATGGCGCAGATCTAATGAGCGACGTACTGGCTTTCAGCCAGCCGGGGTCGGTCTTATTAACCGGGCTGACCAACCCGCAGGTGGTGCGGACGGCGCTAATGGCAGAATTCCGCGCGATCATTTTCATACGCGGAAAAAGACCGCAGCCTGAAACATTGTCTCTTGCCATGCAGGAGAACATGCCATTGGCGAGCAGCCCGTTTGGAATGTTCGAGCTAAGTGCCCGCCTTCACAAAGCAGGTTTACCCAGTTTTGAATCGAATGACCCCATCTAGAGCGCCAACCGAGCAGGAACTCTATGGACGACGCGGGCGTCTAATCACAGACCGCGACGCCAATAAAATCAGCCGTGTCGAGGAACTCGCATACGAATTGAAGGTATACGAGGTGATGACGGCAGAATTGCAAACTGCCAGCCCCGATATGCCGTTGTCGAAAGTCCTGGAAATTTTGCGGGTGAATCGAATCTCCGGCGTCCCGGTTGTGCAGGATGATCAACTGGCCGGTATTTTGAGCATCGAGGATATTGTCCGCGCCATGGAAAAAAACGAGCTTTCGGCTCCGGTCAGCCAATACATGACCAGAACGCTCCTTACGGTTTCCAACTACGATTCGATTATAAAAGCGCTTCAAGCGTTTAACGATAGCAGGCTGGGGCGTTTGGTTGTGGTGGACGAAAGAGGCCGTCTTGCCGGCATGATCACCAAAGGCGACATCACCCGCGGCTTCCTGATGGCGCTTCAAAGAGATTACAAGGAAGAGGAGGTTCGCCGCTATCGGGCGAGTCATCTTTTCGAAGATATCATCTCTGATCGCACCACCCTCGTTCTTCGCTATCGGATCAAGTCGCAGGATTTTATTCACGGCGGGAACGCCTCCGGCAACATCAAGCGCGCCCTTCTAAGGCTTGGCGCCGATCCGCAAATTGCGCGGCGCTGCGGCATTGCCGTGTATGAAGCCGAAATGAACCTGATCATCCATACCACAAGCGGCGGCATCCTGAAATTGGAAGTGGAACCCCACCGCATCACAATGTCCACCATTGACGAAGGCCCCGGCATCCCGGACGTCAAGCAGGTGCTTCAGGCGGGCTATTCCACCGCCAGCGAACATGTGCGTGAAATGGGATTCGGCGCCGGCATGGGACTGGTCAACATCAAACGTTGCGTAGACACGATGGAGATCGAATCGGCAGTGGGGAAGGGCACAAAACTGACCATGCGCATCCACGTGCCCGACGAGGAATCAACTGAAACCAAGGAAAAATAAAGCATGAACCTTCAACAGATCATCGAGAAACTCAACCTGACTGTGCTGACCGAACCGCGCGACTTCGCTTCCATACGACCCGGCGGAGGCTACACCTCGGATTTGTTATCCTGCGTGATGGCTGGCGCAAAGAGCAACCATCTTTGGATTACCCTGCAGGCTCATCTCAATATTGTCGCCGTTGCCGCCCTGCTTGAAGTAGCCGCCATCATCATCACCGAAAACGCGCAGCCCGACCCTGCAACAATTGCAAAAGCCAACGAACAAGGCGTCATCCTGCTTTCCACCCCCAAAACCACCTATGAGATCGACGGCAAACTGTGGGAAATGGGCATCCAAACCTTCTGATGAACGTTTTTCGCGCCGACCTGCACGTGCATACCGTGCTCTCACCCTGCGCGGAAGTCGAAATGATTCCGCCCCTGATCGTGCAGAGGGCTGTTGAACTGAATATCGACCTGATCGCCATCACCGACCACAACGCCAGCGCAAACTTCCCTGCCGTGAAAAAGGCTGCCGCAGGAAGCAGCTTAAAAGTTCTTCCCGGCATGGAAATCCAAACCCGCGAAGACGTTCATCTGCTATGTCTGTTCGATACCCTCTCCCAAATCGAAAGCTGGCAGGTGGAAGTGGACAAATCCCTGCCGGATACCCCGAATCGGGCGGAATTTTTCGGAGAGCAATTTGTGGTCGACGAAAATGGCGACTACCTCCGTACTGACCCCCGCATGTTGATTACATCCACCCGTTTTTCGATTGACGAAGTCTTCGAGCGGGTCAACGCCTTGGGAGGATTGGTCCTCCCGGCGCATGTGGACAGGACGACCTATGGTCTTTTCCCCACCCTGGGCTTAATCTCTGACCAGTGGCCCATTCTCGGATTTGAAATTTCACGTCATATCAGCCCTGAAAAAGCAAGAGCCAAATTTCCGTCTCTGAGAAACTACCCGTTGATCCAAAGTGGAGATGTTCACCGCCTGGACGAATTTATAGGTTCGACCATTCTAAAAATGCGGGAACGTACCGTCAGCGAAATCAGAAAGGCGCTTAAAAGCGAGGGAGGGAACTCGGTTTTTATCGAAAATAGCACTGATAAGTAACACCCATCATTTCGTGACATTGGTCATTGACGAATTGAGGACGCCATATTAAACTAAAATTGTGAAAAAATACACAATTTTTTATCAAAGGTACGCAGATGACAAAGTTGCAAAGAGAAATTCCTGAAAACGACCCGCTAAGTATTTCGGAACAGAAAAAAATCATCGACAACATAATCGACGAAAACAAGGAACGACCCGGCGCGGTAATGCTGGTATTGAATGAAGTACAGGGGAAGATTGGACATGTTTCACCCTACATGCAGGCTTACATTGCCCGTCAGTTGAATGTGCCGTTGGGCCAGGTTCATGGGGTGGTGACTTTCTACTCCTTTTTCAAGACCCGCCCGCGTGGAAAACACACGATCAAGTTTTGTCTTGGCACGGCTTGTTATGTTGCTGGTGTAGGTCAACTGGTTGAAAAAGCCAAACAGACCCTCAAAATCGACCTGGGTGAAACCACCCCGGATGGCATGATCACATTGGAGGAATGTCGTTGTGTGGGCGCGTGCAGTCAGGCGCCGGTGATCGTCGTAAATGAAGAGGTGCATGGGCGGCAGCGTCCGAACAAGTTCCCGCAAATCGTCAAGAAAGTACAAAACCAGCCGTGAGAGAAATTGCCCTGCACCTGCTTGACATTGCCGAAAACAGTGTGGCAGCCCAAAGCCGCAACATTTCCATTGAAGTGCTCGAAAATCTTCAAGGGAATCGGCTTTCCGTCAGCGTCACCGACGACGGACGGGGCATGGACAAGCAGACTGCCGAGCGTGTGTTGGACCCATTCTATACCACGCGGACAACCCGCAAGGTGGGGCTGGGCATTCCACTGCTGAAACTGGCGGCGGAAATGACGGGCGGCGGGTTGAGTTTGGCCACAGAACCCGGTAAAGGCACGAAGATCGAGGCATCTTTTCAACACGATCATATCGACAGGATGCCGCTTGGCGATCTGTCATTGACATTCCTGACCCTGCTGGTTTCCTACCCCGGAATTCATTGGGAGTTTGCTTATCATATTGTCGATCAGAATGGAATCAGCCATGATTTTGATTTTGACGATGTAGAGTTGAAAACGGTCCTGGGTGATATGTCCATGACCGAACCCCAGATATTGAAGTTTGTGCGCGGCATGCTCGAAGAAGGCGTCGAGGCGCTTGCCATGCAAACTGTTAACTAAAAAGGAGATATCATGCCTGCAATCAAATCACTTGAAGAATTAAAACGTGTGCGCGAGGAAGCTTTGCAAAAGAAACAGGTGAAGGCTGCGTCGGGCGACGTGCAAGTCATTGTCGCCATGGGCACTTGCGGCATTGCCGCCGGCGCGCGCGAAACCATGAAAAGCGTCTTGAACTACATCGAAACGAATAACCTGAGCGGAATCACTGTGACCCAGACCGGCTGCATGGGAATGTGCGAAGAAGAACCCATCCTGCAGGTTGTGGCAGGCACATCGCCCAAAGTCGTATATGGAAAAGTCACCGCGGAAGTCGCCGAACAGATCATGAAACAGCATGTGCAGAACGGAACGCCCGTAAAGGATCACGTATTGTCCGTCTAGCACGATCGGGCAAGCATTGGAGATTTTATGGCGTTTTATCGTTCGCATGTATTGGTATGTGTTGACCCAGAGTGCCTGGAAAAAGGCGCATATGAGGTCATTGACGCGCTTCAGGATGAACTTGTAGCGCAGGGGCTGATTAATGAAATCCAAGTCCTGGAGACTTCCAGAATTGGAAAATGCAGCAACGGCCCCGAGATGATGGTCTATCCCGATGAGGTTCACTATCACGGGATGAGTGTGGAAGACATTCCCTACCTGGTGGAAGAGCATTTCCTCAAGGGTCGTGTCGTTGAACGTTTCCGTGAAGAAATAAAAACGGTTGTAGACGAGGAACTTGGTCCGCTGCGCCCCAAGGAAGTCCGCGTTGTTTTGCGCAACTGTGGTGAAATCGACCCAAACAATATCGAAGATTACCTTGCTGTCGATGGCTATCAGGCGCTTGGCAAAGCTCTCATCGAAATGACGCCCGAAAAGGTTATCGATGAGGTGATCAATTCCGGGTTGCGCGGCCGCGGCGGCGCTGGATTCCCCGCCGGCAAAAAGTGGGCGCTGACTCGCGAAGTGCAAGACAGCCCGAAGTACATGGTCTGCAATGCAGACGAAGGCGACCCTGGTGCATTTATGAATCGCCGCGTACTGGAAGGCGATCCGCATTCGGTCATCGAAGGTATGACCATTGGCGCGTATGCGACTGGCGCAAGCTATGGATACATCTACTGCCGCGCTGAATACCCCCTGGCTGTGGATACTTTGCGGATTGCCATTTCACAGGCGCGCGAATTTGGGTTTCTGGGCAATCATATTCTCGGCACCGATTTCTCCTTTGACCTGGAAGTACGCGTGGGCGCCGGTGCATTTGTCTGCGGCGAAGAGACTGCGCTCACC
>CAILWD010000445.1 GCA_903837815.1 uncultured Chloroflexota bacterium
GCTTCAACCTGATCGGCGATGGTATGCGCGACGCCCTCGACCCAAGACTGGCGCACATGAGTTAAACCCCAACCCAACAAATATAAAACGCGGACGTTTTCGTCCGCGTTTTTTTATCCGCGCTCCCGAAAACTCGTCGGGACAAGGTGAGTGTAGTCTAAGCGCTTTTCAAAAAAGTCCCACTGCCGCCAATGCGCCGAAGACCAGAACCGTCACGCTTGCGCCCATCATGACCTCGCGCTGCTCGCGCTGGTCCTCCAGATGAAAATCGGGGAAAATCCCGGCCACCTTCCAGTTTGGACCGGCGAACCAGGCAAACATCGCGCCGCCGAACAAGCCACCCAGGTGTCCCCAGTTGTCGATCCCAGGCGAAAGCCCGATAAATAGATTGATCGCGATGATAAAAATCGCATTGCTGATCGCGCTCTTTGCCTGTCCGCCAAACAATTTACGGTTTTGGTAAAAGAAGATGCCTTCCGCCGCGACAAGACCGAACACCGCAGTCGAAGCGCCAACCGAGTACCCTTCGGTCAAAAGGAAGGAGAACACATTTCCCGCAAACCCGCCAAGGAAATAAAGCAGGAGAAACCTGCCGTGCCCAAACTGACGTTCCAGAAATGAGCCGAGAGACAGCAGGGCGTACATATTGAAAAAGATATGCCCCACAGAGCCATGCAGGAACACGGGCGTGAGAAACCGCCACCATTGACCTTCGCGCATCAACCCGGTGACGCGCGCGCCAAACATCAGCGGCAAATCATCTCCGAGCATCATGGTACTTGCCATTTGCAGCAGGTAGACCAGCACCGTAAAACCGAGAATGACATAGGTCGCCGTCGGCGCAAGGGAAGGCATGGCAACGCGGACCGTCTGAGGCTGTGGAACCGGCTCCTCTTGCGGCGACTGTCCCGAAAACATCTCGCTCATAACTCCACCTTCCGTTGATGGACCCGCAAATGTTCAGCGGAAATAATGGCGCGCACTTTGTCCACGGTATCATCCAGTTGAAAATCATGGTTGACGACGACATAATCAAAGGATTCGATGCGCTGCAATTCCTTGCGGGCGGTGGCAATCCGCAGGGCAAGGGAATCCGCTGTTTCGGTCTTCCGTTCGCGCAGGCGTTTTTCGAGTTCGTCTTCGCTTTCGCAGGTGATGAAGATGAGCAGGGCTTCGGGGGCGAGTTTCCGCACCGTTTCCGCGCCCTGAACGTCCACCCGCATGATCACGTCCTTTCCGCTCGCAAGGGCGTCGCGCACCTCCCATTTGGGAATGCCCTTGTAGTCGCCATAGACGATGGCGTATTCGATCAACTCATTTTCCTCGATCATGCGCGCAAATTCATCCTTCGATACGAACCAATAATCCTTGCCGTGGGTCTCGTTTTCGCGCCTGCCGCGCGTGGTGGCGGTGACCACAAAGTGAAACGGGAAGCCGCGCTCTTTCATGCGCTGGACGACAGAATCCTTGCCAACGCCGGAGGGACCGGAGATGACAATCAACAATGGGCTGGGCTTGCGAATTTCGAATGGTGTCATGGAAGTATTGTACCAAAGCGAATCGGTTCGGAGTAAAATTAATCCATGCCAACCTATGACTTTTTCTGTAACGACTGCCAGCAAAAATTCGAGGTCTTTTTGACTTACGCCGAGTACGGGGTCAAAGCCGTACACTGCGCCCACTGCCGGAGTGAAAACATCCGCCGCCGCATGACGAAGGTGCGGATCGCCAAATCCGATGAAAGCCGATTGGAATCCGCCGCGGACGATTTCGCAGGCTTGGAAGGCGTCGAGGATGACCCCAAATCCCTGGCGCGGATGATGCGAAAGATGGGGAACGAAATGGGCGAAGAGATGCCCTCCGAGTTCAACGAAGTGGTGGACAGGCTGGAGGCTGGTCAAAGCCCTGAGGAAATCGAATCCGCCATCCCCGATTTGGGCTTGGATGATTCGGGAGACGATTAACGTTTAACGTTCAACTGGAAAGTCTCATCCCCGCCCAGCGGAAGATTGAGCGGTGCGGACTCCAAAGCCATGACTCGGCTGTTGGCGAAGAACCCGAAATCGAACTCGGTGACATCCCCAGCCTGTTTGCCGGGAATGGGCATCAGCCTCGCCGTGAGCGGTTTATCCAGCCGCATTGCCAGCGCGGACAAATCCAGCAGCAGCGGAGTCAACTGCCCGGCGGTCACATCCCCAGCCAACGGGACGGTGTCCAGCCCCGTGCCGCAGACCGCAGAGTAGAGCAAGGCATCTTTCACAGTCAACACCCCTTCGGCTGCACGCTTCGCCAAAACTGAATCTTCGAGAACAGGCTGCATGAATCCGCTGAAACCCGTATGTGGAAAATCGGCACGGTCCACCGCTTCGGTGAGAATGGCGGCGGCGGCAAGCGAACCATGCAAGCCAATCTTCGTCACGCCCATCGCTTCAACTGCCCCGCCAAGCGAGTGTGCGTCATCGGGGAAAGGGGCGAGGGAGAAGTCAATGCCTTTGAAAACAGGTAATTGGGAATCAGTGATTAGGGATTGGGCGACTTTAGCAATGGCTTGCCCATGTTTGGTGAGA
>CAILWD010000446.1 GCA_903837815.1 uncultured Chloroflexota bacterium
CGAGATACTTCTCCATCAATTCGTCGTCGCCTTCCGCCGCGGCTTCGACCAACTGGAAGCGGGCTTCTTCGACGGCATCCTTCAGGTCAGCGGGGATTTCGGAGGCGGCGCTGCCGTCAGCCATGTAAGCCTTCAAACCGATGACATCCACCACGCCCTTGAAGTTTGCCTTTTCGCCAATCGGCAACTGGACCTTCACCGCGCGTTTGCCGTGCGCCTTCGCAAATTCCTCGATGGCGGCGTAGGTCTGCTCGAAGTTAGCATTGTCGCGGTCCATCTTGTTGATGACGAAAAAGCGCGGCAGCTTGGCTTCTTCCACATAGCGCCATGCAATCTCGGTGCCGACTTCGATGCCTGAAACAGCGTCCACCAAAACAACCGCGCCATCTGCTACACTCAGGGCGGAGACAATCTCACCCACGAAATCAGTGTAGCCTGGCGCGTCCAGAACGTTTATTTTGTGATCGCGATGTTCGACTGGGATAACACTCGTATAAATCGAAATCTTGCGGCGATGTTCTTCGTCATCGTAGTCCGATGCCGTCGTCCCATCCTCGATTTTGCCGAGGCGGGTGGTTGCCTTTGTTGCGTGCAAAAACGACTCAGCCAGCATCGTCTTCCCTGCGCCTCCGTGTGACACCAGCGCAATGTTGCGAAGAAACTCGGTGGTATACTCTTTCATGGAAACAACCTTCCTTACATGGGATGTATGTAAATAATTCCAACCGCCCCATGGGGGCAAGTTGTCCGATTGTAAAAGAACTCAATTGAATTGTCAAAGTGTGAACCGTCACAATATGGCATGACATTTACCGCATGGCCTTCCCAAGGTACAAACTCAGTCCGCCAATCCGCGCGAATTTTCGCGAATCTCTTTCAAATTCGTGAAGATTAGTGTAGGCTCTTTAGGATTAGCCGTGATTTGTACACGGATTACACAGGTTACACGGAAAAGAACGGATTTTTTCAATAAAAAAAATCCGTGTATGCCTGTGAAATCCGTCAAATCCGTGTTCGAAAGGTTTTAATCACGGGAACTCTCAGAGACCCTTAGTGTAGATTGGCGGATAAAAAATACCTATGAAGAAACTTTGACATTTACCGTTGGAGGTGCCCCAATGTTATTTATCCGTGAATACTCCTTCCTTCTTGTGGCGCTTGGGCTGGGGGTGGCGGCGGGCTTTTTCCTGCTCTCCAACAAGCCTAAATGGAACGATTTCCTCGCCTTCGGCGTCATCGTCGCAGCGCTGATCGCCTCGTGGGTCATCCTGCATCCCACCCAAACCCCGCTGATGGACGATGCCCAAAAGGTGCAATCGCTCATCGGCGCTGGCACGCCCGTCCTGCTCGAATTCCAATCCCCCTACTGAATTACCTGCACTCAAATAAAGCCTGCCGTTGACAGGCTCGAACAGGAATTGAACAACAGCACGACCATTGGCAAGCCGCTTCACATCATCCGCCTGAACATTCAGGAAACCGTCGGCAGGGAACTCGCTCCCGTCTACGGATTCGAGTTCACGCCCACCTTTATCTTCTTCGACGCGCAGGGCAACGAACTCTGGCGCACCGTCGGCAGTTTCGACCCACAACGGGTCCGCGATTCGCTGAAATAAAACGTCCCGAAGGTTTCAAAAAATGCCTATCGCTCTTTCGACCAACCTTCGAGATGTTCTCCGCCGCCTGCAATTCGACTTGCGCTACTTCGGCTCCCCACCCTGGGACAGCGGCATCACCCCTCCCGAACTCTTCGAGTTTATCCAAACCCACCCCGCAGGTCGCGCCCTCGATGTCGGCTGCGGCACAGGCACAAACGTCATCACCCTCGCCAAAGCAGGCTGGCAGGTCACGGGCTTCGACTTCGCTCCCCGCGCCATCCAAATCGCCAAACGCAAAATCAAACAAGCAAACGTCCATGCGGAACTCTTCACCGACGACGCGACGCGCATGAAAAACGTTAGCGGGAAATTCGACCTTGTCCTCGAGATCGGCTGCTTCCACGGCATTCCAAACAAGGCGGATTATTTGACTCAACTGGATCGGGTCCTCGCTTCGGGCGGATTCTGGTTAATGTACGGGTTCCTCGCCTCAAGCGACCCTTCGACACGCTCAGGGCGAGCCACCGCGCCTGGAATTGGTCCCGCTGACCTGAGCGGAATCCCAGCCCACAGCTTGACCCTTCTCTCCCAACGCAACGGCTTCGATAAACGTGAACGTCCCTCCGCGTGGTTCTTGTATGAAAAGCGTACACAGGTAAACAAGTAGATAAGTAAAGAGCCATCCACACAGCGCATCTCTTTTTCATCCTTCCTCATTTATCCTTTCCCTTGAACCTCCTCTTCCTCTTCCTCGACGGCATCGGACTCGGCGACAACAACCCCGAAATCAATCCCTTCGCGCGGGCAGACATGCCGTACCTGCAATCCCTTCTCGGCGGGCGGAAACTCACCCGCGAGTCCGCACCCTTTGAAGGCGACCTTGCTACTTTGCTTTCCATCGACCCGAACCTCGGCGTGGACGGCTTGCCGCAATCCGCAACGGGTCAGGCTGTCCTGCTGACGGGGATCAACGTCCCCGCTGAATTGGGCTATCACTATGGTCCCAAGCCAAACCCCGATGTGGCGAAATATCTCGATGGGAAAACGGTCTTCTCGAAGATAGTCAAGGCGGGAAAAAAGACCGCCCTGCTCAGCGCCTATCCGCCGCGTTATTTTGTGGGGATCAACTCGGGCAAGCACCTCTACTCCTCCATCCCGCTTGCATTCACCAATGCAGGTTTATCCCTTTTCACCAAAGACGATTACTACGCGGGCAACGCCCTCGCCGCCGACTTCACGGGACAGGGCTGGCATGACTTCCTGCATCTGCACGAAGCGCCTGTTTACAGCCCAGAAGAAGCGGGACAAAAATTGGCAGAGATTGCCAGCAAATACGATTTTTCCCTCTTTGAATATTGGGCAAGCGATTACGCGGGTCACAAGCAGGATATGGATTCCGCCGTTCGTCAACTGGAAACTTTCGACGGCGTGCTGAAAGGTCTGCTTGGCACGTCGGGTTGCAAACCCGACCTACTCCTCATCACCTCCGACCACGGCAACATGGAAGACCTCTCCACCCGCCGCCACACCGCCGCAGACGTTCCGCTGTTATTATTCGGCGACAAATCCCTCCGCCAGGAATTTCAAAATGTCCACGACCTGACAGGAATTGCCCCAGCGATTTCAAGGATTTTGGATTTGTGAGTCTGGATTTACGATTTCAGATTTTTGATTTACGATTGCCCCATCACATAGACAGAATTGGGAAACACCTGCTGCCAATCTCCAATTACCAAGCACCAATTACTTTTCCCCCATGCTTTCCCCCACCGACCTCCTCCGCCTCCCCTACACCCGAGACCTGACCGAAGGCGGAATTGCGTATGCCCTGCTCTCGCTCCCCTATAAAAACTTATCCTACGACGGGCTGCGGCGGACAGTGTCACAAGCCATCGTGGAACTGGCTTTTCGACGTTATCTTTCCCAACAGGATATTCCCTTTGAAATCACTGCCGCCACGCCATTTACCGACCCTGAGCGGTTTGACGTATCCCTCGGCGGGCACCGCTGTGACTTGAAATCCGAACTTATTTCAATCCGCAGGAAAATCACCGAACTGCGGCGTGACCCCACGTCCCTGCTGAAAACCTCCGCACTAATTTCGTCCGAGCCAGCCATTGGTGACGGCTTTCTCGACCACGACCTGCTAGTCTTTTCCTTTCTCTTGGGATTGACCGCCGTCTCATCGAGCGACCTCAAAAAATCAGTCGCCGCCAACCAGCCCAATTATCTCATTCACCTTATGCCGCAAAAATGGAGCAACCCGCAGCATTGGAATCCGCTGGGGAGGTTGACTTTGAAATCCGAGTCAAGCGCGGAGTTGCAAATCGAAATCAGCGGACAAGACCA
>CAILWD010000447.1 GCA_903837815.1 uncultured Chloroflexota bacterium
GTCGCCATTCCCCAGTTCGATGAACATCTCTTCGGGGGTTTTATAGTTGAGTTCGCGCGCCAACTTTTCGAAGTTGACTTCCCTGAGTCCGAGGCGCTGCAATTCTCTTTCCAGTTCGTTCCTGCCGTGGGTGAGGTTTTGCTCGTCCTCCTGTTTTTTGAACCAGACCTTGATTTTGGACTTTGCCCGTTGTGTGGAAACCAGACCGAGGTTTAGGTTCAACCAATCGCGGCTGGGTCCGCCACGTTTGGCGGTCAAAATCTCGACCCGGTCACCAGTCTTCAATTTCTCGTAGAGGGGAACGAGTTTCCCGTTGACACGTGCCCCGCGACAGCGATGCCCAATGTCGGTATGGACTTGATACGCAAAGTCGATTGGGGTGGCTCCGCTCGGCAGGTCGATGATGTCGCCGCGCGGAGTGAAAATATAGACCCTGTCCTGGAAGACTTCGCTGCGCAGGGTTTCGACGAACTCGTTCGCGTCTCGTACATCGGAACCCCATTCCAATTTCGAGCGCAGGGAATTGATCAACTTCTCGTATGTCTTGTCGGCATGACGCGCCTCCTCTTTGTATTGCCAATGGGCGGCAATGCCATACTCGGCGTTGATGTGCATTTCCCCGGTGCGGATTTGCACTTCGAGCGGGCGCTTATCGTCGTAGTAGACGGCGGTGTGCAGGGATTGGTAGTTGTTGTCCTTTGGCGCGGCGATATAGTCATCGAACTCGCCTGGAATGGGCCGCCATGTGACGTGAATCACGCCGAGGGCCGCATAACAGGAGGGCACATCGGGAACGATCAGCCGCACGGCGCGCACATCGCGCAGCATGTCGAAGGCTTTGTCCTTCTTCTGCATCTTTTTGTAGATCGAATAAATGTGCTTCGGTCTTCCGCTCACTTCGGCTTTGATGTTGTTTTTTGCCAGCAGGCGGATAATATCTTCTTTAATAGTCTCCAGTTGCGCTTCGCGGTCGGGTCTTTTCTCGGTCAGCAGCGCTGCGATTTCCTTGTATTTTTCGGGGTTGACGTGCCGGAAGGCGAGGTCTTCCAGTTCCCATTTGATCTGCCAGATGCCGAGGCGATTTGCCACCGGGGCAAAAATGTCGAGGGTTTCCTGCGCAATTCGCTTGCGCTTATGCTCCGGCATGTGGCTGAGCGTGCGCATGTTGTGCAGGCGGTCTGCAAGTTTGATGAACATCACGCGCACATCCTCGCCCATTGCGAGGAAGGTCTTGCGCAGAGTCTCTGCGACAATATCTTCCTTGCGCCCAAGTAATGCGGCGGGTGGAAGAGCCTCGTCCCCGTTGTCGCCGTTTTCGGCGTGTTGGTCGCCGCGGGAAACGCGCGGCAGGTGGGTCAATTTGGTCACCCCGTCTACCAGCAGGGCAATGGTATCTCCAAAGTTGCGGCGGATGTCTGCAAGGGTGACATTTGTATCTTCGACCGTGTCGTGCAAGAGACCGGCGGCAATCACTTCTGAAGGCACTTTAAGTTCAGCGAGGATGCTGGCAACCGCAATACAATGATTGATATACGGCTCGCCCGAAAGGCGCTTTTGCGGACGGTGCGCCTCTTCGGCTGCCCGATAGGCGCGCAAAACCAGTTCGCGTTCTGTGACGGAGTAAGTTTCGGGTAATTGCTCAAGAAGTTTTTCAAGGGGAATGGCGGCGATTGTCGATTGCATACGCCCAATTTTACCCTGTTCAAGGGGGTATTCCCGTTACTTCTTCTTCATTTGATGTGATTTTTGATGTCGTCGCGCAGATCGAGGGAATTGCCTGTGATGAAGCCAAAAATGATGAGCAGCAGAGTGATCCCGACGCCGGCAAAGATTGCGTAGGGCGATTTCCAAAAAGCAGGCAGGACGAAAGTGACAATCGCCCCGAAGATGAGGGCATAGAGCGGGAGTTTGACGCTGTGTGGAATGTCACCCCAGGCCTTTTTGAGAGAAAGGGGCTTTCGCATCCGTTTTTCCTTGACGGCGCTGCTGCGCTGGAATTGTCGCTGTTTGACCAGCGGGTCACGGTCGGCGAGTTGCCGCTGGCGGAGTCTTCTCAGTTTTTCGGATTCTGATTCTGGCACGGCTGCCTCCTTTGTGTTATTAATTGTACGAGGTTTTACATTCCATGACTATCACCAATAACGTAACAAGATTTTTGGATGCGCGCAAAGTGGCTTACGCTACCCATGAATTACCGGCGGAGAAACTTGGCGCTGCGGAAGCTGCCCGTCAGATGGGTGTTCCGCCTGAACAGGTTTTCAAGACAATCGTGATTTTGCGGGAGAAAAAAAAGCCCGTGCTGGCAGTTGTGCCCGGTCCCCACATAGTGGACTTGAAATTGCTGGCGGCATTTCTGGGTGAAAAGAAGGTCAACCTGCCAACCGAACGCGAAGCCGAACAATTGACGGGCTTGCAGGCGGGCGGAATCTCGCCGCTGGCGTTAATCAACAAGGGATTTCAAGTGGTGATCGACTCAGCCGCGCAGGGATTTGATCAAATTTACGTTTCAGGCGGCCAACGCGGGCTGGACATTCAACTTCGAGCGGATGACCTGGCGAGGCTGGTTAACGCGAGGTTTGGAAATATCAGCAGGGGAGAATGACTCAGGCGTCGAATTCTGCAACCTGATTCCCGTTGACCCAAAGCGCGTAATGACCCGCGGGAAAGTTTCCGAGCGGCATATTTTCCTCGAAAGGTTGCAAGACTTGAGCGCACATCACGTCAGGATTGACCAGAGAATATACATCCACAGTGATTTTGTTTTCCGCGTCAGGCGGGTTAACATCCACCTGTAGCTGGTTGCAAGGCGTTGGCAGGTTGCCTTTCAGGACGAGCGCGAATTGTAGTGGGGAACTTTCGAGAGTGAGCAACTCTGCCGAATCCAGATAAGCATTGCCGCGGATGAGCTTTGGATTTGTGGGGTTGTCGGGGGGACTTGGTTGCATGGGAATTTCCGCGGTGGGCTGCTCCAGTTTTGAGGGGGTTGCATCAAATTCGGGCGTGAGGACGGGACCGCAAGCGGCAATCCAAAACATCACCAGAAGAAGAGAAATTTGTTTCATGAGTCCTCCAATTCCATTTTTTGAATCAAGACGTTGTTTGAAGGAATGGAGTTCCCGCCTTTAGTATGAGGCAAGAGTCCCTGCCAGATTGTCGTTGACCCAGATAGTGTACTGCCCGGGCGAATATTCCCCTAGCAGTATGCTGACCTTGAATTGCTGAAAGACATTTTCGCAATTTAACTTGAGGCTCGATACGCTGTAGACTTCGACCATGACCTGATATTGTTGGTCGGGCGGATTAACCTTGATGCGCAATTCGCTGCATACACTTGGCATGGAGCCCAATAGGTGAAGTTCAGCGCGGATGGGGGTCAGATCATAACGCTCCGACAGGCTTGCAGAAGTAATAATCACCCCGTCCTGTTTGAGATTTACATCTTCGAGGAGAGGCGTGTAAGGGTTTTCTTCCCCTTTGATGGCGCGAGGGGCGCTTGCGGTGGATGCCGGCGATGGGGCGGCTTGAAGCGCGGCACAGGAAGCCAGGAACAGGCTGAAGAGAAAGAGGACTCGCTTCATTTCAGGGCATACTCAACCGCAGCCGTGGCATGGATGGCTGTAGTGGCAAAGAGCGGCACGCGGCTGTCTTCCTGCTTCACCAGCAGTTCGATCTCGGTGCAGCCGAGAATGATTCCCTCTGCGCCCTGGGCAGCCAAAGAATCCATGATGCGCCTGAATTCCACGCGTGAGGCGTCCAAAATTTTCCCCTGCACCAATTCATCAAAGATGACGCGGTGGATGATCTGACGGTCTGATTCGTTTGGGATGAGCGCTTCCAGCCCGAAGTTTTGAACCAGCCGTCCCTTGTAAAAATCATGCTCCATCGTGAAGCGCGTGCCAAGCAGGCCGATCTTCTTCATCCCCGCCGCGACGATTTTTTCAGCGGTGGCATCTGCAATATGCAGGAAGGGAATCTTCACATTGGCGGTGATTTGCCCGGTGAGTTTATGCATGGTGTTGGTGCAGAGGACGATGAAGTCCGCGCCGCCGCGCTCTAAATCCTGCGCGCACTTTGCCAGGATTTCGCCCGCTTCCTCCCAGCGGTTTTCGCGCTGGAGCTTTTCGATCTCGGCAAAGTCTACGGTGACCATGAGACTCTTTGCCGAATGCAGACCGCCCAACTTTTCTTTTGCGGTTTCGTTGATGATGCGATAATACTCAATCGAGGATTCCCAACTCATCCCGCCAATCAATCCGATGGTTTTCATGTAGCCTCACTTCAGGTTGACAGGTTCAAACAGTTTTGGCGCGACGACATAAATTCCCCGCCCGCTGACGGCGACAGTGGAGTCGGGTAATTTGATCTCGCCTGTCGAGAAGATTTTCCGCTCATCCATCTGCGAGATGCGCGCTTCGATTGTGCGGCTTTTCATTCCCGCAGACAAAGCGCCAGCCATGGTGGGGGATCTGTCGTTTCATGCGGTATTTTACCCTTTATGCAAGCGTGACCTGCTGAATTTGCAAATCGTCTTACGGTTTCACATACACCTTGTAATCCAGAACATAATCGCCGGGTTCGTAATCGGCAGCGCCGTCGTTGATCTGGGACGCGAACGTGGCGGTGGTGACGATGTGATGCTCGCCCGGTGTCCAGTCGCTGAGGGAGGTGTAGACGAGGCGGCAGGTCTGTCCGCCGGTTTCGAGTTCGTAGGTGGCGAACTCGTCAACGGGGACTTCCTTTTCGTCCAGCGTGAATTTGAGTTGGATGTTCTCGAAGTTTTTAGCAAGCGTATCCGCGTTTTTGGCGCACCAGACGTATGCCCAAACCACAGGCTCGGACTCGGTCAATGCGATGTTGTAGGTCGCAGTACCGGGCTGGGCGAAGGTCGAGGCTTCGTAACTTTCGCGGGCAAGGTCTTCGAGGAAGGCGGCTCCCGAACTGAATGCGGCTTCGGCGTCTGCGGCGGTGGCGACTTTGGGCGGAGCGCTTGGAGTCACTCCCGCGCCGAGGGGCTGGAGCACCACGTCGATGCCGGCTTGCAAGACCACGTCATCGGTCGAGAGTGCGGTCGTCTCGTCCACAGGGACTTTCAGCGTCGGCGGCACACCCTGACCTTCGAGGAAGATGCTTCCGTCGGGCAGGGTGAAGCGACCCGTCGGCACGGTCACGCTGAAGCCTTCGGGCAGGTTGAAACTTCCGCGCGCGGTCTCCGCTTCCACGCCGGCGGTTGGGAATTGACCGACGACGATCATCCCCGGCACCTGGCTGAATCCGTAGGACTCGATCTCGCACGCGCTGAAACAGGCGGGTCCCACCAGCAAAACCATCTTGTCGAAGCGGTACTGGTTTTGGTTGGGGAACACTTTCTCTCGCAGACCTTCAGGCTCGAACTTCCCCGTCTTCTCGCTGAAATATTCCAACTGTCCCATCAAAATTTCCTGGTCGGTGAGGAAGCCCGCCAGCCCAAGCGGAGCGCCGCCGTTGTTGTAGCGCATGTCGATGACGATGCCCGTGACGTTCCCTTCGAATTGTTTCAATGCCCGCTCGAAGAGTCGGATGACCAGATTCAGGTCGTCGTAGTTGCTGTTGATGCGGAGGTAGCCCACCGAGTCGTTTCCAGCGGGGATGATTTCCGAATCCACAGGCAGCAGCGAGCTGGTGTCCACGCCGAAGTAGAGCGAGGTGCGGCTGAAACTCTGGCGTTCCTCGACGGCGGCTAGGGTCACTTCTTCTGGAATCCCGTCGAGGTTGATGAATTTGA